>JACFNW010000085.1 GCA_019454665.1 Fimbriimonadaceae bacterium
CGGGCCCGGACCTGGCGGGCCGCGCGGCTCCGTCTGCGCCGACTACGCGCGGAAGTTGCGCCACGACGACCCTGCGACGGTCCGGCGGCAGCAAGAAGCCGACGCGGGCGAAGTGCTTCGGCGGGTGTTCGCGTTCCGCAGGGTGGAGGTCCGGGCGTTGTTCTGCGACGTGCGCGAGGACTTGGCGCTGGACATCGTGGAGTACGACCTCGGGAAGGGCCGCGCTGTCCGGCACACCCAGGCCTGACCGCTCTAGCGGGCGCTGGGAAGCGTGGCGATGCCGGTCTGGGCGAAATCGTCCCCTGTGCAGAGGATCGGCAGCCGACGCAACTTGGCGACGGCGTACACCATGCAGTCGCCAAAGTTGAGCTGGGCTGGGTGTCTTCCCTTGCCGAACTCGAGGAACGCCTCCACCGCGAGTCGGGCGCACGCGTGGTCAAGAGGAACCACAGTTGCACCGATTCTGGAAAACACCCGTTCTACCTGGGCCGTAGCGTCGCGGTCGGCGACTCGTGAGATCACCATGCACGCCTCAAGGAAGGCAGGTGCAGGGATCAAAGCGGACCGCGCGGACCCGAGAATCGAATGAACCTCTTGCCAACCCGGCTCTTCAAACGCAACCGTGACAATGGCCGACGTGTCAACGACAAACCAACGGTCCCAATCAGACGCCATCGGGCCCATAACCGAGAATCTCCTCGCGTTCTTCCTTGCTGACACCCCGACCGATCAACTCTGGAGGAAGCAACGCCCTGAGTTCGGAGAGGGCTTGGTCCAGAAGCACGCCTCGGGTGCTTTGGTCATGGGTCGCATCAAGGCTGTCCAGGCGTTGCAGCATCGCCTGCCGCACAGCCTCGGTCTTCGTTTCGCCCGTGCGCGCGGCGACTTCGGCGATCAGCCGTTCGACCTCGGGATTCTTGATGTTCAGACCCATGGTTCTACCATTCTACCATGTCTGAACCACCCCGGCCTGCGGCCACCCCACCGAGGGACGCGAATCGCATTTACTTGCGGACCCGGACCAGGCCGACGTCCACGGCTTGGCCGCCGCGGGTCTGCTTGCAATGCACCGCCACCACGTTGCGACCGGGGCGCAGGGCCGCCAGCGCATCGGCGTTCAGCCGAATCATCCGGTAGTCCGTGACGTAGCCCGGCAGCGTGGCCGCCAGCACCCCGTTCACGTACACCTCGGCGTCCTCGTCGTGGTACACAAACAGTCGCAGTTCGTCGCGGTTGCCCAAGTTCGCCACTTCGAAGGATCGGCGGGCCCAAATCTCGGGCGTGTTCCAAATCGTCCGCACGTTCACACCAGGCGTTTCGCGCGTGCCGAGCACGCCCGGACCCTTCGACCAGCCCGAGACGTCGAACGCGGGTTGCATCCAGTCGTCGCCGGGCTTCGTGGTCGTGTAAGACCACTCCAAGCCTTGCGTGTCGCTCACGGGAACCAGGGTGTCCAGGTGCAGCGAACCAGCGATGACCGCCCGATTCATGGCCGCCAGACGATCCAGCGGGATCTTCTCGACCGCACGGTCGTAGGTGAGCAAGCCGTTGATCTCGATCTCGACGTCGGTGGTCTGGGTGTAGACGCCCGCCGCGAGCCCCCGGCCCTTCAGGATGAGGAGTCGCTCGCAAAGGTCGGCGTAGGCTTCCTCAAGCGATTTGGCGTCGGCGTAAGAGCGGTAGCCCCAGTTGCCGTCCTCTTGCCACAAGTGGCCCTTGACCGCGTAGCCCAGCCCTCCGTACTCGCCGAGGATCGAGGCTCGGTCGCTCACCGGAGGCATGGCCGGCCCGGGATACACGTGGATGTCGTGGAAGTCGCCCACCTCCTCGTCGGTCCAGCCGCTCACGCTGTTGATCAGACGCGACGGATCATAGGCCTTCATCCAAGCGGCGACCGAGGGCGTGTCGTGTTGGCCCCAGCCCTCGTTGAACGGCACCCAGCAAACGATGGAGGGATGGTTCCAGAACGCGTCCACCATCGCCCTCAGCTCCTTGAAGTAGTTCTGCTGGGCCCAGGTCGTGTAGTGGTGCGTCCAGCTGTCCCCGCCGCCGCTGGGAACAAGATCGAAGAAGCTGGGCATGTCCTGCCACACCAAGACCCCCAACCGGTCGGCGTGGTAGTACCAACGCGCGGGTTCGACCTTGACGTGCTTGCGGATCATGTTGAAGCCCATCTTCTTGGTGACCTCGATGTCGAATGCCAGCGCCTCGTCGGTGGGAGCGGTGTAAAGCCCGTCCGGCCACCAGCCCTGATCGAGCGGCCCGAGCTGAAAGAGCGGCTTGCCGTTCAGGGTCAGCGCAGTGACGTGACCCTCGGCGTTGCGCTGCATGCCGACGCTGCGCATCCCGGCGTAGCTGGTGATCCGATCGCTCCCGACGATGATCTCGACACCGTACAAGAAGGGCGAGTCGGGCGACCAGAGCTTGGCATTCGGCACATCGAGCGAGGCGACGGCCCGAGGATCGAGCCCCGACTTCTCCGCCACCACGCGCTCGCCATCCTTGATCCGGATCGTCATGTCCTTGGCTGCCGTGTTCTTGTCCGTGTACGCGCGCACCGAAAGGCTGGCCTTGTCGCCGGAAACGCTGGGAATCAAGCGCAAGCCGGTGACGTGCCGGTCCGGCACCTGCTCCAGCCACACCGACTGCCAGATGCCGGAAACCGCCGTGTAGAAGATGCCGTGGGGGTTCAGAATCTGCTTGCCGCGCGGGATGGGGCCGTCCACGGGGTCCTTGACGCGGACCTCCAGTTCGACGCCACGCTTGGCTTCGACGCCATCGAGCATGAACGTGAACGGGTCGTAGCCGCCCGTGTGCCTGCCGATCTCTCTGCCGTTGACCAACACGGTGGTCTCCCAATCCACCGCTCCAAAGTGCAGGGCCCAGCGATGTCCGGCTGGCAACCCGGAGAGATCGAGGGTCTTCTTGTAGACCAGCGTCTGGCTGGGTAGCAGGGGCTTCGTGACGCCAGAGAGAGCGGATTGGATCGGAAAGGGAACGACGATCTTGCCGGACCAAGCAGAAGTGCCGTCCGCCTCGACGATCGAGGCATCCCAGCGACCGTTCAAACTCACCCAAGGCGTCGAGCGCACCAGGTTCGGGCGCGGGTGCTCGGGCAGCGGGATGTCGGGGTCGAGGTCCTTCGCCCAGCGGGTGAGCATCGGGTTGGAGGCGCGCGCGAGGGCTTGGTCGGGAGAACTCATCAAGATCGCTCCGGCAATCAGGGCCAGCATCGCCGCCCATCATACACCAGCCGAAGCTACTCGGAAGGTTCGGGCAGGGGCGGCTTCTCGGGCGGCGAGACGTGTGCCCGCCCGCCGATGCCGTATTCGCGCCGGAACACTTGGAGCCAGCGCTCGGTCTTCATCGCATCGCCGCGGCGCGAGGAAGAACGAGCCAGCGCCTTGGCCACGTCGTGGAAATCCTCCGGTGGCAGTCGCTCAAGCTTGACCTGCGACTCGACGCCGTCTTTGACCATCACCAGCGCCTCGCCATTCCAGTGCACTTTCGTCGCTTTGGTTGGCGGGCCGACGACCAAAGGTTCCTGCGGCCCGTGAGCAGGCAACTCGTTCACGACGAAGCGGCGGAGCTCGTTGAGCTGAAGCGACGTGGCCAAATGCCGACCGGCCTCCGGCTTCGAGCGCCATTCCGGGTCGCTGGAGACCCACTTGGCGAAGTTCTCGAAATCATACGCCTTGAAGAACTCCGATTGAGCCTCCTCAAGGTCCTTCAGGTCTCCCACTTTGACGGTCAGTTGCGGCTCTTGGAAGCTCCCTTCACCCACCTCGGTCACCGTGATGGGCGGCGCGCTGGGAGAGGGTAACGGGTCGGACTTGGCATCGGGTTTGGCCCCGTCCGACTGGGAAGGATCCGTAGCAGGTCGGCTGGCGACTTCCCCTTTGGCCGCGGCCTGAATCCCGAGGCGCGATGCCTCGGCCACCACTTCGGGAAGGTACAAGAGCTCGGTGAACCGGGAGGCCGGCAGAACCCAACCGATCCGCGACTCCTCACCAGACGCGGCGACCGGTTCCGGTCGGCTGAAGACATACCGGAACAAGACCGCCTGAGAGAGTACGACGATCACAAGCAGCCCGACGACCAGCGACATCGTCTTCTGCATATTTCGTTCCGCGCTTCGTTGCCGGCGCACCCGTTCCCGCCTACCGCCGACCGGCTCCTTGGCGACGGCATAGGCGACGATCGGCTCGCCGATGTTCTTGAGGTGCTGCGGCCCCAACGGACGGAGGTGGAGCGGCGTGATGCGCCCCTTGACCACGTCGTGCACGGTCTGCGACAGGCAGATGCCTCCCGGCTCGGCCACCTGCTGGAGCCTCGCCGCGATGTTCACGCCATCGCCCAGCAGGTCGTCTTCGGTGACCAAAACGTCGCCCAAGTGGATGCCGATGCGGTGTTGGAAGCCCGACGACCTGGCCAAAAGCGAATCCTGAACGGCGATCGCCCACTCGACGGCGTCCACGGCGCTGTCGAACCGCAACATCAGGCCGTCGCCCGTGGACTTCAGCACCCGACCGCCAAACTCCTCGGCGAGATCGCGGACCACGGAGTGGTCGGCCTCGAGTGCAGACAGGGCACCCGATTCGTCGCGGTTGGCCCACTCGCTGTAACCCACGGCATCGGTGAAGGCCACAGCCGCCAGCGAGCGTTTGCCGCGAGTCAATCGGAGCGGGTCTTCGTTGGAGAGGTTCATGGTCGGAATCTGCTTGCGACGGGCGTGCCGTAGTGCAAAGACGCACAGGCTTTGGGTTCGTTCAACCGATCTATACGAGCCTTTGTCGGGAACACGGGACCAAGGTCACGCCGTATACTACGCGCGAGATGAGGACTTGCCGTCTGACCGTTCTTGCGTTGCCTTGGATCGCTGGCTCCGCCCTTGCCGAACCCGGCGCGTTTCTGGCTCAACCGGACGTTCATGGGGACAACGTTGTGTTCACGCGGGAAGGCGACTTGTGGCTGGGTTCCCTCTCCACGGGCAAGGCCAAACGACTCACGCGACACGAGGGCATCGAAACGCGCGCCCGGTTCTCGCCAGACGGTCGGACCATCGCGTTCACCGGTCAATACGAGGGCACGAACCAACTTTATGTGATGCCCGTTGACGGCGGCCTGCCAAAGCGCGTCACCAACCATCTGGCCACTGCATTGCTGGAGGGTTGGACTCCGGACGGGCAAAACCTGCTCTACACCTCTCCCGACTGGAACTTCTCGTACAAGCCCTATCTCGCTCCGCTCTCCGGAGGCACGCGAGACTTGCCGATCCAGTTCCTCGGCCAAGGCGGGTTCGACCCCAGCGGCACCAGAATCGCGTTCACTCGCTGGCCGACCGTCTCGGGCGGCGCTTGGTTCCGCTACCAGGGCGGCGCAAAGAACGAAATCTGGGTCGGCGACCTGACTGCGCTCAAGTTCACCAAGGCGTTCTCCGCCGAAGGCGCGTGCCAGTTCCCCCGATGGGTGGGCGACCGGATCTACTTCGTGCGCGAAGAGAACGCAACGTTCAGCGTGGGCAGCATCCGCCCCGACGGCAAGGACTACAAGCGGCACGCCGGACCCTACACCGTCGAAGTGTTCGACTTAGAGACCGACGGCAAGAGTCTGGTCTACGTGAAGGGCAACGAACTCGAACGCCTCGACCTCGGCAGCGGCCGCACGTCGAAGGTCGAGTTCGATCTCAATTCCGACCTCATCCACACCAAGCCCTTCAAAGCCAATGCCGCAGCGTTCGTGGGCAGCCTCTCGATCGGCCCGACGGGCAAGCGTGTGATGCTGGAGGCTCGCGGCCAGATTCTCAGCGTCCCCGCCAAGGAAGGCGCGGTCGAGCACATCCTGGGGCGATCGGGCGTCCGCTACGAACTCCCGACCCTCTCGCCCGATGGCTCGAAGCTGGCCTATGTCAGCGACGAGACGCGCGAGCAGCAGGTCTATGTCGCCGACAAGGACGGCAAGAACCCCGTCCAGATCACCAAGGACAGCGGTCGCCAACTGGACTCCATCAAGTGGTCGCCGGACGGCAAGTGGCTGGCGATCGGCGACAGCGAATCGCGTCTTAGGCTGATCAAGGCCGATGGCAGCGAGGAGCGCTTGGTCACCACGGCCCGCCGCGAGATCACGGCGTTGGCGCACTCGTTCTCGCCGGATTCCAAGTGGCTCGCGTTTGTGGACCAGAAGCCCTGGGTTCAGCAGAGCATCCTGCGTGTCCACCTGTACAACATCGAAACCGGCACCAGCCACCCGGTGTCCGAAGGGTTCTTCTCGGAGAACGCCCCCGCGTTCAGCCGCGACGGCAGGTTTCTGGTCATGCTCTCTCGCCGATCCGTGGCACCCGAATACGATGCGCTCTATAGCCAACTGGCTTCCAACGCCAAGGACGAGGTGTTCTTGGTCGCCCTTCGCAAGTCGGTGAAATCGCCGTTCCTCCAAGAGAACGACGAAGAGCCCGTGAAGAAGGCCGACGAGAAGCCAGCCGAGAAGCCAGCCGAGAAGCCCGCGGACAAGCCCGCCGAAGAGACCGGCATTGATCTGGACGGCATCGGCAAGCGCATCATCAAGGTCCCGCTTCCTCCTGGACTTTACACGCAGGTCGAGATGGTCGGAAACCGCGTGATCGCGGCGGGCGACGCCGCGATCCACTTCTACGACATCGCCGCGAAACGCGCCGGGCGCATCATTTCGGGCCAAACGTTCGAACTCTCGGCGGACGGCAAGAAGCTTCTCGTCGCAGGCGGCGGGTACCGAGTCGTGGACGTGACGGCCACCGACCTGCCGCCAACCACCCCGGCGCTCAACCTCGCGCCCATCAAGGTGGACGTAGACCCGGTCAAAGAGTGGGAGCAGATCTACTGGGACGCCTGGCGACTGTGCCGCGACTACTTTTACGTGCGAAACATGCACGGCGCAGATTGGGATGCCATCGGACGCAAGTACGCCGCCATGTTGCCCCACGTCCGAGCGCGAAACGAACTCACCGAGCTGCTTCGATGGATGCAGGCCGAACTGAGCGTCGGACACTCGTTCCGGGCAGCCCCGGCCAACCCGCCCGTTTCGACCGCTGTGGCGCAGGGATATCTGGGCATTGCGACCGAGGCCGCCGACGGCTACCACCGCGTGACTCGCGTCTACGACGGCATGGGCCTCGGCAGCGCCTCGCCTCTGGCCGAGGTCGGCATGGGCGTCGAATCAGGAACCTATCTCATCTCGGTCGCCGGAGTCCCAGCGACCAGCGACTCGGACTACACGCTCGCCCTCGGCGACAGGGTCGGCCAGGTGGTGGCTGTCCAAGTGAACGACAAGCCCTCGACCGAGGGCGCGCGAACGGTCTACGTGCGTCCGATCTCGGCGGTCAACCAGCGTTCGCTTTGGGCGATGGACGAGGTCAAGCTGCGCAAAGAAGCCGTGGACAAGATGTCGGGCGGCAAGGTCGGCTACATCTTCCTCCCCGCCATGGGCGATCCGGACTTCGGTCTGTTCACCCAGTTTTGGTTCCCCCAACTCGACAAGGAAGCCATCCTCATCGACATCCGGGGCAACAACGGCGGCTACATCGGCGGCGTGCTGGTGAACATCCTGCGCAAGGAGACCTACATGCGGCGAAGCCAGCGCAACTCGGTCGAAGCTGGGACGCGCTACCACGACTCGTTCGAGGGCCATCTGGGCGTGATCATCAACGAGGAGTCGTACTCGGACGGCGAGGGCTTCCCCAACCGCTTCAAGCACGCGGGGCTCGGGCCCTTGATCGGCAAGCGGACGTTCGGCGCACTGGTCGGTTCGGCACCCATGTGGCCTCTGATCGATGGGGGAGGCATCCAAGTCCCTCGCTATGGCAACTGGCGCGACAACGAGGGCTGGGTCGTCGAAGGCCCCGGCGTTCCACCCGACATCGAGGTGGACAGCGACCCGAACGACTACGCCCGAGGCATCGACACGCAGTTGGCCAAGGCCGTCGAAG
>JACFNW010000086.1 GCA_019454665.1 Fimbriimonadaceae bacterium
GAATCCGCCGCTGAACGCCAAGGGCCTCGCACGCCTCGTGGAATCCCCTTTGGGGCTTTGCGGCCGGGCTTCTCTTGACCTCGATCGCCCACAACGCACCGGAAGCGAATGACAAGACCAGGTCGATTTCAGCGCCACCCGAGGATCGGTAGTGCGATGGCTCGGTCCGCCATGGGAGGAAAGTCAGCAGGTTCTCGAGCACGAACCCCTCCCAACTGGCACCCACCACGGGATGAGATAGCACGTCGTCCAACGACTCCAGACCCAGCAGAGCATGCACCAAGCCCGAGTCGCGGACATAGACTCGCGGCGACTTCACCAGGCGCTTTCCAACGTTGCCGACGAAGGGTGGAACCCGACGGACCAACAGGAGGTCGCAGAGCAAGTCCAGATAGCGTGTCACCGTCTGGGCAGAGACCTCCAAGGCCCGAGCCAGGTCTGAGGCATTGAGCAGCGAGCCCTGCCTGTGAGCCAGCATCGTCCAGAAGCGTCGAAGCGTCTCCGCTGGGATGCGCGGGCCGAACAGGGGGATGTCTCGCTCGAGATAGGTCTGGATGAAGTCCTGCCTCCAACGAAGGCTTTCGCGATCATCGGGGGCGAGCATGCTGTTCGGGAATCCGCCCCTTAGCCAGAGTCGGTCTGGCGGGCCCGTCTCGGGCAAGGTCAGCGGGCCCATCGGCACATAGCGGATTCGGCCCGCGAGGGTCTCGCTCTGTCGCATCAGGTCGAGCGCGGCAGAGCCCAACACCAAGAACCGCCCCGTGCCCTTGCCCTCTCTACGGCCGGCATCAATGATGCCGCGCAGCACGGGAAACAAATCGGGTGCCCGGTGAATCTCGTCCAGCACGATCAGCCGATCCTGGTGGGCGCCCAGGAAACCGACCGGCTCGCTGAGTTTGGCCAAGTCAATGGGATTCTCCAGGTCGAGGTACAAGCCACCTCGCTGCCCTGCGATTTCGACGGCGAGCGTGGTCTTGCCGACCTGCCGTGGACCCACCAACGCAACGGCCGGCTGGCTGTCGAGTGCCTCGACAACCTCTTTGTGAACCCATCGCGAAATCATTATCCTTGTATTTTATCCACAGTGTGGACAATCTGCAAGGAGAATGCCTCATCCAAAGGCGCGAACCACCCAGATCAGCAAGCCGCAGAGCACCAGCGCGGCCAGATAAAGCACCGCGACGGTCTGGCGTTGCGTCAAGCCCTTGCGGAGCAGCGTGTGATGCAGGTGGCGTTTGTCGGCCTGGGTGATCGGTTTGCCCGCGCGGATGCGCTTGGCAACCACGAAGAACGCGTCGAAGATCTGGACGCCGAACGCAAACATCGGAACGAAGATCGCGACCGCCGCTGCCGTTTTCATCGCGCCGACGATGCTGATGCTGGCCAAAAGAAAGCCGAGCAGTTGCGCGCCGCCCGTGCCCATGAAGATCTTGGCCGGGTTGAAGTTGTGCCGCAAGAACCCAATCGCAGAACCTGTGATGGCGGCGGCGATAAGGGCCACGCGAGGCTGCTCGCCGATCAGCAGCGAGGGCTTCACCGGCGTCGCGCTCATCCGGTTCATCTCCAGTTGCTGGAGCACCTCTTGGGTCGCCATGACCGAGAGCGTCGCTCCCGCGATCGCCGCGATGCCCGCGGTCAGCCCGTCAATGCCGTCTATGGTGTCCATGGTCTTGGTCACCACGAAGATGTAGATCGCGGTGATCGGCACGGCCCAGATGCCGAAGTCGAGCCACTTGCCGGCCCACCCGATGCCCTCGATATGCACCCGTCCCGAAGTGCCGTAGATGAACTGGATGGCGACCGCCAGAATCAAGATCAGGCCCGCCTGCTTCACCGCGCTGAACTGGTACAGGTCGTCGTACGCCCCAAGAACCACGATGCACGCGCCCACAGCCAGAAGCCCGATCAGGTAGATGGGGAACGGGTTGTGCTCGTAGGCGAAGGGCATGAGCGCGAGCAGGCTGACCAGAATGCCGCCATAGATGGCCAAACCTCCCCAACGCGGTGTGGGCTCTTGGTGCACGCGACGGTCGTCGCGGGTCGGGTCGTCCACCGCGCCCTTCACGATGGCGAAGCGGCGCACCAGCGGGGTCAGAAACCAACTGACCACGCCAGCCAGAGCCATCGCCAACAGCGGTGCGCGAAAACCTTCCAACATGGGAGCGCCACCTCAAGATACCGGACCGGCCCCGGTCTGCGCGGTATCCTGTGGTCGAGTTCCATCCTATGGCAGACGCCCCGAACCAGCAGAATGGGAACCGCCCCGAGTGGATGGGTTCGATTCTTGGCGTCGCAACCTTCGTTCTGGGCGTCGCATTGCTCTGGATGACGTTCCA
Organism: Fimbriimonadaceae bacterium; assembly: GCA_019454665.1. Classification (GTDB taxonomy): domain Bacteria; phylum Armatimonadota; class Fimbriimonadia; order Fimbriimonadales; family Fimbriimonadaceae; genus UBA2387. Next base: position 2,337 of record JACFNW010000086.1, read on the forward strand.
GTGGGCCTACGGCGTGCTGACTCAAACCCCCGCGCAAACGCTCGGCCTCAAGGATGGCGAGGCCGTGGACCTCAATGTGGCCGGACGGAACTTTCTGGGAGTTCTGGTCAAAGTCATGGCGCTGGTTCTGATGGCGGGCATCGGCGCCACGATCGCCACAAGGGGCGTGAAGCTCTACATGGCCTCGCGAGAACACGTCTCCCAGCGGCCGAACAAACGAGCCGAGTAGCGCGTCCATGGCTGCCCTCCGCAATGCCGTCATCCTGTGCGACTATGGCGACATCGTCGGCGGTGCCGAAAAGGTGGCCATCGCTTCGGCCCTCGGGCTGGCGCGTCGCGGGGTGAACGTGACGTATCTCGCGGGCTGCGGTCCGGCCGCCGAGGCCTTCAGCGATTCGGGCGTGACGGTTCGACCCGTGTTCGAGCGGAACCCCTTCGAGTGGATGCCCAAAGAGAAGGCCCTGGCCAACACCGTGCGCAGCAAGCCCGCCGAGGCCGTTGTGCGCGAAGTGCTGGACTCGATGGACCCGCGCTCGACGGTCGTGCACGCGCACAGTTTCCTGGCCGTGCTCTCGTCGGCGGCGGTGGGCACGGCGCTCGATCTGGGTTTCCCCACAGCGATGACGTGCCACGACTATGGTCTGAGTTGCCCCTCGCAGGTTCAATACGACTTCCGCCGCAAGGCCATCTGCGAGGTGCCCGGCCTGGGGTTTCGGTGCCTCACGCGCAACTGCACCCAGAAGACTTACGTCAGCAAGGCGCGCCTGATCGCTCGAGGGACGTACTTGGCGCGAGTGGCTCGACTGCCGCGGCGGCTGAGGTGGATCGTCACGATTTCGGACCTCAGCGAGCGCGTGCTTCAACCCACGTTCGCCACCGGGGCGCATGTGACGCGCATCCCCAACCCCATCGAGGTGGTCAAAGAGCCTCGCGTTCCAGCGGAGCGTGGCACGACGCTCGCCTACGTCGGCCGATTGGTCGAAGAGAAAGACCCCTTGCTGTTCGCCGAGGCCGCTCGGCGGGCAAAGGCCCCGGCGTTGTTCATCGGCGACGGGCCGCTGGCCGATCGCTTGCGCCGCGAGTACCCGGAATGCGAAGTCACGGGCTGGCTGGCCCCCACCGAGGTCAAAGAAAGGCTGGCGGCGGCGCGGGCGCTGGTCTTGCCGTCTCGCTGGTACGAGAACTCGCCGCTCGTCGTGTTCGAGGCGCTGGGGCAGGGGCTACCCGTCGTGGTGGCCGACACATGCGCGGCGCGCGAGTACGTCGAATCGGGCGTCACGGGGTCGGTCTTCCCTTCCGGCGATGCCGATGCGTTGGCGAACACCTTGGCCGAGTATGCCGACGATGCCACGGTCTCGGCCCGCAGCCGACTGGCGTACGATGGCTACTGGTCCGACCCGCCGACGCCCGAACGCCACGTGGGTCGTCTGCTCGAACTCTACGAGGGGATGCTGGCCTAGCCGCCGGCGGGCTTCGCCAAGACCGGTTTCAAGGGGCCGTTGGGGTCGAGAATCGCCTCGAGTTCTTCGAACGGAATCTTGACCAAGAACGAGCCTTCGGCGTAGCTCCCCACGGCATAGGGCGCGAAGAGGAACGTCATGGCCGACGGCGTGACGATGAAGTTTTCCAGCAAGTCGTCCGGAAGCGATTCGATGTCGCCTTCCACCACTTGCGATGCTTTGCGTTCGCGCAGCTTGGACATGAGCAAGGCGCCGAGCGCTTTGCGGGAGTCTGGTCCCGATCGGAGGACGTCGGCCAGGCGTAGGCGAGCAGGCAGACCGTTCTTCATGCCGACATTGATGCACGTGTAGGTCAGGTTCGGATGCGCGCCCCCTTCGAAGAGGCTGGTTTCGATGTAGGCGCTGATCAACTGCTGGTTGGCAATGGAGACCGTGGTCTTGACGTCAAGGGTCCAAGGCGTGGTGAAAAACGACGGATCGGCCTTGCGGGCCAAGAAGGCGCGCCCGACAAAGGCCTCGAATTCGCGGCTGACCACAAACTCGAGTTCAGAATTGGCCTTCCCGACCACCCCCTGAGTGGGCGCGAACTGGGCAAACGAGGCCTTCGCAGACCAGAACTTGCCTTCCGTCGAGTTCAGACGCTCCCAACGCGTGCCCACAGACTGGGCCCAAACGCCGCAACCGAGCGCGAACGCGACGCCGAACACCAACACGAATCGGCGCATGACCCCAATTGTAGCGGAGACGAACCGACCCCTTGGGTCACGGGACCCCGAGGACGCAATCGGTACACTTCCAACCCGATGAACCGGACTCTTGTCGGCTTCGCCGCCGCTCTCGGCGTGGTTTGCGTTGGCTTGGTGGGTTGCGCCGAGGCGCCGCCGCCCGAGCCGCGAGCCGCGAACCCGGTGGAGGCTGCAAAGCCCAGGCACCCCGTGACGAATGAGATGTGGCAGGACGCCGAGAAGGCCGCCGGTCAACCCGCGCCCGTGTTCGAAGCGAAGGACGCCAACGGCGCGACCCACTCGCTGGCGACGCTAACCGGCGGCAAACCCCTGGCGCTCTACTTCATCAAGGACGGCTGCCCGTGCAGCGTGGACGTCGAGCCGCTCTACCAGCGCATGGCCGCCAAGTTCGGCGACAAGGTTCGCTTCGCCGGAGTCATCAACGGCGACGCCGAGATCGCCAAGGCTTGGCTGGCCAAAATGGAGACGCCCTATCCCGTGCTTCTCGACCCCGATATCAAGGTCGTCAAGGAATACAAGGCCGACCGCTCGGTGTACCTGCTCGTCATCGGGCCGGATGGCAACATCGTGCGCATGTGGCCGGGCTACTCGCAGACGATGCTGAGCGAGTTGAACGCCACGCTGGCGAAGATGACCGGGACCGAGGAAACGCCCTTCGACGCGGCTTACGCGCCCCGGGAGCCGACCAGCGGTTGCTCGTTCTACAGCGACGATCCCACGGTCTGACCGGACCTTCGATTCGGGAGGGGATGGGTAAAGTCCTGTCATGTGGCCCTTACTCGCCGCGATCGCACTCTCCACTCCGACGGTCTGCATTGACCCGGGCCACCCTTCGGAAGTGGGCCTCGGCACCAAGGGCAAGTTGATCACGGAACTCGACGCCGTTTGGCTCGTCGCGCTGGAGCTCAAGCCTTTGTTGGAAGCAAAGGGGGTTCAGGTGGTGCTCACCAAGGCGACGAAGGACGAGTTCGTCGCGAACCGCCGCCGCGCCGAGATCGCCAACGCGTCCAAGGCCGACTTGTTGCTTCGGCTTCACTGCGACGCGGCGAGTGGCTCGGGACTGGCGACCTACTATCCCTCGGAGGCGGGCACGGCGAAGGACGGCAAGAAGGGGCCCAGCGAACTCGTCCTCGCGCGCAGCGCGGCGGCGGCCAAGGCGTTCCACCCGGTGGTGATCGAACGGCTCAAGGGCACGCTCCCCGATTACGGGCTGAAGACCGACAAGCAGACGCTGATCGGTTCGCAGCAAGGTGCGCTGACCGGCTCGATCTACTCGGAAGTGCCCGTGTTGCTGGTCGAGTTGTGCGTGTTGACCAACCCCAAGGACGAGGCCGTGATCGCGAGCGACCTCGGGCGGAGGAAGATCGCCGAAGCGTTGGCGGCGGGCACGATGGCCGTTCTGGGCAAGAGGGGCGGCAAAGGGCTCGAGTGACGTTGCCGGCGCGACCCATCCGGCCGGCGGCTGGAAAAAAAGTGAAAAAAGTTGGTTGCGGGGGTGGATTTCGTCTTCGAACCATGCTATTGTTCACTCGTGATCTCGTAGGCGACGATAGATGATCGCCGAGCCACTGGCTAACCGAGACGCGTAGGAGAATGGAATGAAGAAATCCCTGATCGGGGCCTTGGCCCTTGTATCCGCAATTGGCCAAAGCCAACTGCTGTTTGAAACCGGTTTCGAGGCTAGCGAGGGTTACGCTCTCGGCAGCATCGCAGGTCAAAACGGCTGGTCGTCCGACTCCGGCACCGCGAACGTTGTGGACACCACGGTCGCCGATGGCACCCAAAGCCTGCAAGTTCCTGGCACGGGCTGGTTCTGGCCCACGTTGAACTGGGACCACAGCACGGCCTCCAACAAGGTTCTCATCGTGCGGTGGGACATGTTCATCCCCTCCGCCGGCACGCCGGGATCCTACGGAATCGACATCTACACCGATGCGGTGCAGCGCGTGGCCGCCATGCGCGTGAACGCCTCGGGCACCGTAGACTACATCCACTTCGTCGGTGGCACGACTTCGACGGTGGTCAACACTGGTGCCGCTGTGGCCTACGACACCTGGAACCGGTTCCACATGGCTCTCGACTTTCAGGCGGGGACCTGGATCGGCAAGGTGAACGGCGTGCAGGCTGGCGGGGACAACACGATCCGCACCGGCATCAGCACCGTGATCGGGGACGCCGACATCCAGGGCGTCGCAGCCGGCACGGGTGGCGGCTTCTTCGACAACTACAAGGCGGAAGCGGCCCCGGTGCCCGAGCCGGCGACGATGATCGCACTCGGCATGGGTGCCCTGGGCTTGGCCGCGCGTCGCCGACGCAAGGCCTGACTTAGCATCGGGTTGATCCTTGGGACGGGTCGTCAGCGCTTGCGCTGACGACCCCTTTAGTTTTAAAGTGACGACTGCGCGATCCACGCGAGGGACGCGCAACGTTCACGGTTCACGGTTGACGTTCACTTCCCCCAAGCATCCGAGAGCGCGGTGTCGGGCACGGCCCTCGGGCGTGAGGCGATGCGACCCGAACAGGTCAACCGGGGCCCGCAGGCGCGCTAGCCTTGGATGTGCTTCTGCGCCAGCAGAGCGACGAGGAACACGCGCGCGTCGCGGTGCTTCTTGACTCGGTTCCACGCTTCATGGGCCTCGGTGGCTGTGTCAATGATCTCTCGCACCTCGGTCCGTCGGACACGGATCCCCACATCGTAATCCGCCGCATGCCTTGCCTCCTGGAGGTCCACGAACGCTTGAGCCACCACGCGAAGATCGGGCGGCAACGTCGCACTCAAGGCCAGGCGGACTTTGGGAGACGGGTCGTCTGCGGCAAACTGACGTGCGACATCGCGCATCGCGGTGTGTTGATAGGCCCGCGCCAACGATCTGCGGAGTTCGCTCGTCGCGCTCTTCTGACCAACCAGATGTTGTGCACCCGACGCCACGAGGAGATGAAACACGCTGTAGTACGCTGCCGAGATCGCGCGACGCAAACTCGCCTGCCTTGGCCTTCTCGCCTCGCGCCGGCACAAGTGCTCGGCTTGTTCGAGCAAGTCGGCGGCCAGACTCACGCAGCGTCTCCGACTTCTGAAACGGTCCAGAAGCGAACAAAGACCAAATGGTTCTTCAACGGACGGGGCCCCTCGTCCGGATCACTTGACCTCAGCTTGGGCACCCACTCGAGCAGTTCGTGACGAATCCTGCGAGGCGACTCGGCATCGTACTCATCCGGCAGGATGACGTAAACCCAAACAGCCGGCTCGTCGTAGGCGCTCAGCCCCACACGAACGATGAAGTCCTCGATCGGTTCGGGCTGCGTTTCCCTCCACTCCAGAAGGGCTGACTTGATCTCGTCCGGTTTCATGGCGAGAGTATAGCGCGCCCGGAT
>JACFNW010000087.1:0-2837 GCA_019454665.1 Fimbriimonadaceae bacterium
GATGTAGACCCGGCTCTTGGCCGCGAACACCACGGCGGCGTGACGGGTCGGGGTGTCGTTGATCGTGCCTTCGCCGACCCGCAGCAACGCAGGTGTGCCGTCGTCCAGTTTCTCGTTGGAAGCGTGGAACACGTTGAGCCCGAGTTCTTTGATATAGGCGTCCGCCAACTCCTTGGGCTGGTGGTCGGCCGTCTCGGAGTAGATGGTGATGTAGAGGTCGGGCAGCGAGCCGATCAATGCGATGGAATGCTCGTCCACCGGCATCTCGCGGAACCCGCGGGGCACATCGGTCGCGAAGCGCAGGTTGGTGTTGGTGGTTCTCGACGAGAGGTTGGCCTTGCCTTTGTTCAGGGTGCCAATGGTCGTGCGGGACTTCATCGAGTGGGTGCCCCACATGTTGATGTCCCACTTGTGCTCGAGGATTTTGCCGGCGGACACGGTTTGTACGATGGCCTTTGCGCCATAGTCCTCGACCTGGTACATGCAGTTGAGCAGCACGCCCGGGCCGATGACGCCGTCGAGCGATTCTCCGCTGCGCTCCACCTTGTTGCCGCCGTTCTTCCAGTGGATGAGCGAGAACATGGTGTTCGTGCCGTCGTCGTAGATGACGATCGGGCCCGCTGCAGTCGCCGCGGCAGAGAAGCTGCGGAATGTGGGCACGCGTCGGGACACTTCGCGCCGCCAAACGGCGTTCAGGTTGTCCGAGGACACGCTCAACCGCTTTTGGGCCGCCTCATAGGTCACGGTGTAGGCACTGTTCTTGTGCCGGATCACCACCGTTTGGGCTGCTACCCCCAATGCCGCTGCGAGGATCGCTCCGATGAGAGCGGTTCGAAGGGAGTTGGTTCTAACCGTCATTTCAGTCTCCAGCGTCTGGGTCGTACGGCGAGGGAGTCAGACGCGCCACCCCTGCCGCGGGGCAGAGCGGGAACGAGGTTCGTGTTCAGCGCCAATCCACCTGACGTTTCGGTGGCAATCGCTCGCACCCGTCGTCTGCCCCAACCTCAGTGTGGAGCCGATTCAGGCCGGGGAATCAACGTAAAGGAGTCCGGTTTGGTTTTCGGGACCTAAGCCCCGTGCGGGACGCAGCGACCCACCGCCGGTACACTCGCCCGCAATGGTGCTCCGAGCCGCCGTCGCGCAAATCGCCCCGAACAAGGGGCAAACGGACTTCAACCTGAACCGCATCGCGTCCATCATCCGACAAGCGGCAGACGAGGGGGCGGGCCTGATTTGCTTCCCCGAGACGTGCACCACAGGCTACTTCCTCGAAGGAGGCGTGCTCGAGCACGCCATGACCGCAGAGGCCCTCGCCGAGGCAGTTGGCAAACGCCTGACGGGGGCTGGGGCGATCGAAGTCGTCCTCGGCTTCTACGAGAAGGCGGAAGCGACGCTCTACAACTCGGCGGCCGTCTTGCGGTGGGATGGGTCGGCGTGCCGAGTGGCGTCGGTCTACCGCAAGTTTTTTCTGCCCACCTATGGGGTGTTCGACGAAGAGCGATTCGTTTCGGCGGGCCGGGATCTGGGAGTCTTCGAGGGGTCTTGGGGACTCGGCGGGCTGCTCATCTGCGAGGACATTTGGCACTCGATTCTGGGCACGTTGCTCGCCGTGTATGGCGCCCAGGTCGTCGTGGTGCCGTCGGCTTCGCCGGCTCGCGGGTTCGATGGGCCGACCATCGGCAACCTGGACCGCTACTCGCGGATGGTGCGGGCGGTCAGCGAGGAACACGGGGTGTTCACCCTCAACCCCATGTTGGTCGGATTCGAAGGGGGCAAGGGATTCGTGGGCGGCTCGCGCATCGTGGACCCGATGGGTCAGGTGCTCGCCGAGGCGCCCGTCGGCGAAGAAGCGCTGATCGTGGCCGACTTGGACCTGGACCTGGTGGCCGTGGCGCGGACGCAAGCGCCCCTGCTCGCCGACCTCAAGACGGCGTGGTCGAGCCTGCGCTCGTTCGTCGAGGACGCCCCGGCCTAGCCAGAGACCCTCGACGAACGAGCCGGTTTAGCCCTTACTTCTCTTTCGCGCCCTGGGCGATCCAGTCGGAGATCATCTGGATCTCGTTGGCCGGCAGCGGCTTGGCCATCATCGGCATCTGCGGCTTCTTCTTGCCGTTGACATAGAGCAACAGGTCGCTCTCGGCGGGCTTGCCGGCCTTGAACAGTTTGCCCTGCTTGCTCTTCACGATCGCCTCGTAGGAGTCGAGCCGAACGCCATCCTGCTGTTTCTTGGCGCCGTGGCAGTTGATGCAGGACCGGTCGAGGATCGGCTTGATCTCCTTGTACGTGACGGTCTTGCTTTGCGAAATCGCAGGCGAGGCAACGAAAGCGGCGGTGACGACGAGCGCCGAGGCGGCGAACAGGAAGAACGACTTGGGTCGCATGGGCAAGGATTCCGACGCCCGAACCCCCGGATTGGTCACGCTCAGACGATCGCCTTGCGCACCCGGTCCGCCGAGGATCGCAGGCTGACCGGCCGCACGGAAGCCACGTTGTCCGGTTCGTAGTCGAGGAGTTTCAGCCAATCCTCCTGGGTGTCCGACTTGGGGAAGATCTCGTTCTCGCGGTACTCGGCCTCGAGCGCGGCAAGCAGGTCCTGTTGCGAGATGCCGTGGCGGGCATTGGGCTCGGCGATGGAACGTTCGATGGCGTAGTCCTTCGCACGCTCGACCACCGATCGGAGCAGCGCGCCGCTGACGAGATCCGACCAGTGCAGCGTCTCGGTCGAGCCATTCTTCAAGTGCACTTGCAGGAAGCGATGCTCCTTGCTGGGTGTCCACAACGCCTCGATCGTCCGGCGCGCCAAGGCCTGCCTTGCGCAGTCCACTTCGCCGCCAAAC
>JACFNW010000087.1:2847-7849 GCA_019454665.1 Fimbriimonadaceae bacterium
ACTCTTCGAGGATGCCCGGATCGAGCGGCATGTCGGCGTGCAGGTAGATGCCGATGATTTGTTCGGATGCCGAACGGTCGGGACGGTTGACCTTGACCTTGCGGTCGATTCGCTCCGGGCGAAGCACGGCCGGATCAATGTAGTCGGGTCGGTTCGACGTGAGCATCAGCACCACATTGTCGAGCGACACCAGGCCATCCAACTCGGCGCAGAACTGGGGCACCACGGTGTTGCTGATGTTCAACCACCGGCCGGAGGAACGCGTGCGAAGCACGCTTTCGGCCTCGTCCATGAAGATGAACACCAGCCTCCCTTCTTTGGCCTTCTCGCGGGCGATGCGGAACACTTCGCGCACCATACGCTCGGTCTCGCCCAGCCACATGTTGAGGATTTTCGGACCGCTGATGGCCATGAAGTACTCCTTCACGGGCTTTCCGACGCGCTTCGAATACTCCTGCGTGAGGTTGTAGGCCGTTGCCTTGCCGATGAGCGTTTTGCCGCAGCCGGGAGGGCCGTAGAGCAAGATGCCCTTCACGGGCTTCTTCTCGAACTTGCGGAAGATTTCGGGATGCAGGAGCGGCTTCTCGATGGTGTCGCGGATCAGCCGGATGGCTTCGCTCTGTCCGCCGACCTTCTCCCAAGGGATTTCGGGGACGTCCTCGTAGAAGAAGTCGCGGTTCTCCTTGGTTTCGAACCACTCGACGGCCACGCGCCCGGTCGGCTCGATGCGGACCGTGTCGCCGGGGTGGAGCGTCTGCGCGGCCAGGGCTGCGGAACGCAGCACCACACGGCCGCCGTCGGTGGTCGGCGCTTCGCCCCCGACTCGCAGCCGACCGTCGTCGTAGACCTCGGAGACCTTGGCCATCGCGCCACCGGGGTGCGGGGGCAGCTTGCCGACGATCGCGTACGCGTCGTTGACCAACACGCGGTCGCCGACGGCGGGAGCCTCTTCAAGCGTGGGGTCCAACTGGGCCAGGAACTCCGAGTCGCCCACGGCGATGAGCGCCAGTCCGCCTTCTTGGTCCGCCAAATAGACGCCGGTTCGGTTGGCGGGGGCCGTGAGTTTGGCGTAGGCTTCTTCGTACTCGGCCAGCAGCTTCTCGCGCGCCTCGGATCGTTCGGCATCCTTACGAATGTCGTCGCGCAGGGCGGTCAGGTAGGTGCGTGCACGGGGGTCGTCGCCCGCATTCGCGATCAGGCGATCCACGATCTCAAGGCTCGAGGGTTGATCCGAAGGCATCTCACCACATCATACGCCGCTTGGAACTAAAGGATCGCCCAACGCACGGGAAGCTCGCCGAACCACATGGCCGTGCCTTCCTCCCACGCCGCGCCCGCCACCTCGACCGGCACTCCGGCATACGAGGCGACCCGCGCCTCGATCGGCCCGTAGCCGTCGCTCCTCGTGGTGGTCTTGAGCGTTGCTTTCTTACCGTCGCTCTTGAGCGTGAGTTCCAGCACGGTGCGCTTGCCCTTGCGGTAGGCCGTGGTCTCGCCGTCGTCGGCCACGTAGGTCAGGCTTGTCTCGCCCTTCCAGCCCTTGGGCGCGAACACGTGGAACTCGGCTTTGCGCAGGTCCTTGCGGTTCGTGGTCGGCCAGCCCGCGCACGTGGGCAGGATGGCGCCTGCCCGGATGTACAGGGGCGTCCGGTCGCGCGTGACCGGCACCACAACCTCGCCCGGCTCGACCCATTCGCCGGCGGCGACGTCGAACCAAGGCTGATCGCCCGGCAACACGACCGTGCGCTCCTTCTGGCCGTCTGTGAGGAACGGCGCTTGCAAGATGAACGGGCCGATGAGGAACTGGTCGCACACGGTGTCCAAGTCCTTGCCTTCGAAATCGTACGAAAGCGGCCGCAAGATGGCCTCGCCCTTGGCTTCTTGCTCGGCGAAGAGCGTGTACAGGTAGGGCAACAGCCGGTAGCGAAGCTGGATCAGGTGCCGCAGCGTGCCCAGCCCACGGCGGGAGTACGCCCAGGGCTCCTGCCGCCGCGCCTCCTTCATCGTGTGGTTCCGAAGGAACGGGAAAAGGAACGTGGCCTTCGCCCAATCCACCATCAGCCCTTCGGGCGTGTCGCCCCCGAAGCCGCCGAGGTCGGGCCCGTTGAACGGGATGCCGCTGAGCGCCAGGTTCAGCGACGTGGGGATCGCCATGCGCAGGTAGTGGTGGTTGGCCACGTTGTCGCCCGTCCACACGGCGCTGTAACGGCTGGTGCCGATGAACGCCGAGCGAGAGAGGACGAACGGCCGCGAACGCGGCTTGGCCCGCCTCAGGCCGTCGAACGTCGCCATCTGCATGCCGAGGGCGTACTGGTTGCGGTGCAGGGCGTGGTCGTCCTTGCCGTTGCGGAAGCGCATGCCGTTGGGGTCCACGGGGCCGGTCGCCGGGTCGTTCATATCCACCCAGTAGCCCGCGAAGCCGAGCCCGGTCCAATCGCGGACTTGGTTCGACCACCACTTGCGGCCTTTGGGCTGCGTGAAGTCGGGAAACACCGTCTCGCCGGGCCAAACCAGTCCGACATACGGTTGGCCCTCCGGCCCTTGGCAGAACACGCCCTTGGCCAAGCCGTCGTCGTAGGCGGCGTAGCCGGGGTCTCGCTTGACCCCGGGGTCGAGGATCGGCACGACGCGTCGGCGAGAGCGCCACAACTTCCAAACCGTGTTCTGGACACCCTCGGGGAAGTTGGCGGGATCTAGGGTGAAGACGCGGTAGCCGTCCATGTACTCGATGTCCAGCCAAAGGGCGTCGCAAGGGATCTTGGTCTTGCGGAACTTGTCGTCGAGTTCAAGGAGTTGCTCGCTGGTCGCGTAGCCCCATCGGGACTGGTGGTAGCCGAGCGACCAAAGCGGGGGCAGGGGCGTCTTGCCGACCAGCGTCTGCAGTTTGCGCGTGAGGTCGGCGAGCGAATCGCCCACGAGGAACCACACGTCGGGTTGACCGCACTCGCTGCCCACGATCAGGTGCTCGCCCGTCTTCTGCCAATCCACGAAGTACCGCTTCTCGCCGGTTCCTGGAGGGGTTTCCATAAACGCCGGGCCGGGGTTGTGGACGAGAATGCCCACCCAAGCACCCTTGAGCCGCACGATGACGTAGGGGACCGAAGCGTACGAAGGGTCGGCGTAGTCTTCCATCCACTGGCCCGAGTGGAAGTCGCTCCACACGTCGGTGTTCCAGAACTTCGTGCGCAGGCCGCTGAGTTCGAGGCGGCCCAGGTTCTTTTCGCCCATGCCGAAGTACTTGGCGTCGGCGGGCACTTCGAACTGGAGCATCCACGCCTCGCCCATCACGCCGAAGCCCTCGCCCTTGCACGTCTTCAGCACGGTCTTACCGTTGAATTGGAGTGCGAGCGACCCGTCCGACTCCACCTTGAGGCCACACTTGGCGGGTGGCGGGGGCGTCAGCGGGTCAATCGAGACATTCTCATGCCAACGGTTCTTCTTGCTCACTCGGAACCGGTGGACGTCGCCTTCGAAAGACTCGGCCCGCGCATCGAACGTTTCTTTGCCAATGTGGAGTCCGGATGCGTCGGCCCGTTGGGCGAAGGCGAAGTTGGCGCGATGCGGGTACTTGGTGAAGAACATGGCGGCAGTCGGAATTGTGACTCAGGCGGGTCGGCGTTCGGTGCGCCGGGCCCATCTGTTCAGGGCCGAGCGGCGCTTCCATTCTGCCTTGGGGCGGATCAGGCGGACGGCGCAGCCGCCAAGAAGGGCGTGGATATCCCGGCGACGGCGGCGTGGACGGGCACTTACAGTCGCCTCAAGGCGTGGCGCTGGCCGAGGCGTTTCGGCGCGTGTCGCCGGTCGTCGCCGAACCCATGGCCGCAGGCGGTTATAGCCGGTTGGTTTCCGAGTGATTCTTGTCTGGCACGCCATGATTTGGCCCTGCCCGCAGGTAGGATCGCGCGGATGAATCGTTCGCGAATCGGCGCTCTAGTTGTCGCCTTGTGCTTGGTCCCCCTGGCTTCGGCTCAAGTTCTCGTTTTGACGGAAGGGCAGTTTTGGGTCTACGCCGAGGCGCGGGCGATCTCGGCCTTCGACACAGACGGCGACAGCGGGACCCGGATGCAAGATTCCTTTTCGGCATCTGCGAGTGCGTTTGCCTCGGAGAACGACCCCGACTTGGGTTCGCATTCGGCCGGGGCCTCGGGGTTTGCCTCTTGGACTTTGCAGGCGTTGGGCCAGACGTCCACGCTCAGCGGTGGAGTGAGCGGGTCGGCTGAGTCCGTGTCTGGCGGGCTCGATGCGTCGGCCATGGGAGGCGGGTCGGTGTCGCTCACGTTCATGGTGACGGACCGGGCGAACGGCACGATCTCGTCTTCGGGCACGGCAGCGTCGGACCTGTCCATCTACGATGGCCTGAGTTTTGTGCCCTTCATCACCGGCTTCAACGGGACCCAGTTCCTGAGCATGGAAGCGGGGTTGTACCGCTGGGATTCCGCCGCCGTCGCGACGGTCGGCGGCACCAATGTCGCCAGCGCCTCGGTGGGCTACGACATCACCATGACCGCCGTGCCGGAACCCGCCACGATGCTCGCCCTCTCGCTTGGAGCGTTGGGGTTGCTGGCACGAAGGCGCGCGTGATCGGAGCGGGAAGTCCTGTGCGGCTACTCTGCCTTGGGGCGGATCAGGCGGACGACGTAGATCGGGAAGTAGAGGGTCACTTCGTTTTTCCTCAACTTCACGAACACGCCGTCGCACCCCTCGAACACGCCGTCGTCTCGGTGCTCGCCCTGGCCTGTGACGCTCCAGAGCATCACTTCGCGGCCGATCAGTTCGGTGAGATAGTTGTTCATAGGCCGATCACCCCGTGTAAAGGGTTTTGCCGGTGCTCTTCAATTCTTCGACCGCCTGCAGCACGCGGGTCTTCATGTTGGCCTCGGCCTTCTTGAAGTAGCTGCGGGGGTCGTACACCTTCTTGTCGCCCATCTCGCCATCCACGCGCAACACGCCGTCGTAGTTCTTGAACACGTGGTCCGCGATGGCCCGCGTGAACGCGTATTGG
>JACFNW010000088.1 GCA_019454665.1 Fimbriimonadaceae bacterium
GAGGACTTCCCGCACGAAGTCGTGCTCTACATGAAGGAAGGCATCGAATATGCCATCCAAGCGCCGGCGCCGCCTGCCGAGGAAGGTGGCATGTGGGTGTACAAGGAATAGCCATGGCGAGTTCAGTCGAGTACCAACAACTGGTCAAGAAGAACTATCTGACCGCCATCAAGGAAGCGCTCGATGGCGAGATGACGCGCAACCCCAACATGGTCTGCATCGGGGAAGACATCGGCATCCTCGGCGGAGCGTTCGGCGTCACCGATGGGTTGCTCGCCAAGCACGGCCGCCAGCGCGTGATTGATGCCCCCATCAGTGAAGCGCTCATCGTGGGCGCGGCGACGGGCATGGCCCTGAACGGCAAGACCGTCGTGGCCGAGATGCAGTTCATTGACTTCATCTCATGCGGTTTCGACCAGATCGTCAACATGTTGGCGACCTACTGCTACCGCACGGGTGGCGAAGTCGGCATGAATGTCGTCATCCGCGGCCCTGCGGGCGCCTACGGCGGCGGTGCGCTCTACCACAGCCAGATGAACGAGGCGTGGTTCTGCAACTCGCCCGGCATCAAGGTGATCTGCCCCTCGACTCCTTACGACGCGATGGGGATGACCCGGGCCGCGTTGCGCGACGGCAACCCGGTTCTGATCTACGAGATCAAGGAACTCTACCGAAAGCGCGACATCGAAGAGGAACTGCCCACCGCGGACTACATCGTGCCGTTGGGCCAGGCTGCGGTCCGGCGCGAAGGCACGGACCTAACGTTCGTCAGCTACGGTCAGAACGTGTATCACTGCTTGGAGGCGGCGGACAAGCTCGCCGAGCAGGGCTATCGCGCCGAAGTGATTGATATCCGATCGCTGGTGCCTCTGGATATGGACACCATCAAGGCGTCGCTGGCCAAGACCAACCGATGCGTGGTGGTCAACGAAGCGCCCATGACGTGCGGCTTCGCGGGCGAACTCGTGGCGCGCATCGCCACCGAGGCGTTCGACCTGCTCGACGCGCCGCCGTTGCGGGTCACCCGCATGGACACGCCGGTGCCGTGGGCGAAGTCGCTCGAGACCTACGTGTTGCCCAACACGCAGAAGGTGCTGGACGCGGCGCAACGCGTCCTCAGGTATTGACCCGGTAACCCTGGGCATTGGCCGGGACGTCCCTCGCCTCACGGTTCACGATTCACGTTCACTCCCCCCAGATGTGGGTGTTGGAGGACGGATCGGGATGGACGAAGCACACGAAGGGCGCAGGGGAGCGATGCGCGCCGATTGCCAACAACGGGCTCGACATGAGAAGCCGGGGGAGTGCCGAGCTGTCAACCGACCGGGACGTTCCTCGGGTCTCAAGTCGGGGCGCCGCGCGGGCGCTCGTCAATCCGACGCACGACCTCGTCGGCCAGCGCGCCGAAGAGGATCACCGTTCCCACGACCGCGAATTCCAGCTGCGTGGCGATGCCCAGGATGTTGATCGCGTTGTAGAGCACGCGCACGATCGCCGTCCCGAGCAGCACGCCGAGGATGGAACCATAGCCGCCGCGCAGGCTGCAACCGCCCAGAACCGCGCCCGCGATGGCGTAGAGTTCGAAGAAGTTGCCGTGACCCGAAGGCTGAATGCTGTTCAGGTCCAGCGCGAACAACACGCCGGAGACGCCCGCCCCGAGGGCCGACAGGATGTAGGTGGCCACGATCACGCGGCTGACCGGCACGCCGCTGTAGCGGGCCGCCGTCTCGTTGCGCCCGAGTGCGAGGAGGTACCGCCCGAACACGGTGAAGTTCAACGCGACCGAGGCAACGGCCGCGAACCCTAAGAGGATCAGGAACGGATTGGGGACGCCCACCAAGGTCCCGACGGCGAGTTGTTTGAACTCCGTGTAGCCCGTGCCAAAGCCCTGCGTCGCGTCGCCCGTGATGAAGCGCGCGATGCCCCGGTAGATGAACAACCCGCACAAGGTGACCACGAACGGTTGCAGGCGAAGACGCGTGATCATCATGCCATGCAGCCACCCCAGCGACGCGCACATGGCCAGCACCAGGGTCACCGCAACGGGCACGGGCACCCCGTGCTCCCGGATGAGCCGAGCCAACACGCACCCGACCAAACCCACCAGGGAACCGACCGAGAGGTCAATGCCGCCCGTCATGATGACGAACGCCTGGCCGATGCTCATCACCCCGTACATGCCGATCCAGCGCGCCACGTTCGACACGTTGCCCGGCTGCAGGAACTTGGGGTCCTGCAGCGCCGTCAGCACGACGACCAAAACCAGGGCAACGGCCACGCCGATGATGCGCTTCACAGGGCACCTCCCGTGGCCAGGGTCAAGAACCGCTCCTCATCCATGTGGGCCCGGGGCAACTCTCCAGCCAACCGTCCTTGATGCATCACCAAGACACGGTCGGGAATCGAGAGCAGCTCGGGCGTATCGCTGGAGACCATGACCACGGCCATCCCCTGGTCGGCGAGTTGCCGGATTTGGCGATAGATCTCGCTCTTGGCCCCAACGTCTACTCCTCTCGTGGGCTCGTCAAGGATCAGCAACCTCGGCCCGGTGCCCAACCACTTGCCGATCGCGACCTTTTGTTGGTTGCCGCCCGAAAGAGCGGAAACCATCGTTCGCGCGGAGGGTGCCTTGATTCCCAGGGTACTCATGGCCTTTGCAGCCAGTTCGCGAAGGCGCGTCCGGTCGGGCCAGCCGAGTTTCGACACCAAGGGCAACACGGGCAAGTCGCAGTTCGCGTGGATGGTGTCGTCGAGAATCAAGCCTTGCGTCTTGCGGTCCTCGGGAACGAGGGCTACCCCGCGACGGACAGCCGCTCGCGGCGACCTGGACGGCCCCGGGGAGCCACAGATGGTCAGCGTGCCGCCCACGGGCCTCTGAAGCCCGAAGAGGGTGCTGGCAAGGCGGGTTCTGCCCGAGCCCATCAGGCCGCCGACGCCCACGACCTCGCCTGCGCGAACCTCGAAGTTCATGCCGTTTGGGTCGTTGGTCCGCAGGCGCAATCCCTTCGCCCGCAGGAGAACTTCGCCCGATGGTGGGGTTTCGTGGATCGGTGGGCGTTCGAGGTCCCGGCCCACCATCAAGCGGATCATCTGGTCGGCCGAGATGTCGGGTGGAACGAGCTCACCGCTGTTGCGGCCGTCCCGCAGCCCGACCACACGGTCGCAGAGCGCTTCGATTTCGGGCAAGCGGTGCGAAACATAGAGGATGGTGGTGCCTCGCTCACGCAGTTGACGCAGCACCGCGAACAAGCGCTCGGCATCGCTGGGCGTGAGACTGCTGGTGGGTTCGTCCAGAATGATGAGACGCGATTCGAGCAGCAGGGCTCGGGCGATTTCGACCAGCTGCCGTTGACCGATCGAGAGGGTCGCCATGGGCGTTTCCGCCCTGAACGAAACGCCGAGCGTCTCGAGGATCGGGGCGCAGAGGTCTCGTTGCTCCCGCCGGGCGATCCAGCCCAACCGATTGCGGCGTTCGCGTCCTAAGAACATGCTCTCGGACACGCCGAGGTTGTCGGCCACCGAGAGTTCCTGATGGACGAGGACGATGCCGTGTTGCCAAGCGGCCTGAACGTTCGGTATGGCGCAGGGCTTGCCATCGAGCCGGATCACGCCCGCGTCGGGACGGTGGATGCCGGATACGATCTTGATCAGCGTGCTCTTGCCCGCACCGTTTTCGCCGATCAGGCCGACGATCTCGCCCTGGTCCAGCGCGAGCGAGACGTCTTCCAACGCGATCGCGCCGCCGAACCGCTTGCCAATGCCCGTGGCTTCGAGAAGCCTGCTCACGGCATGGGCTTGTCGGCGAGTTCGTCGAGAATGCCCTGCCGTCGCTCCTTGGCGTTTTGGGCGTCCAGCCGTCCCACGAAGAGCATGATCTTGCCGCCCTCCGGCAGGGCTTCCTTGATGAGTTTGCCCGCCTCGCGCCCGGCCTTGTAGTTGTTCGTGCCGATGTAGCAAAGGCGCTTGCTGGCCGGAGCGTCGGAATCTTGCGTCACGACGTTCATCTTCTCGGCGGCCGAGTCGAGCATTTGGGTCTGGTTTTCCGGATCTATCGGGCTGATGGCCATGCCGGAGATCCCCTTGGCGACGAGCGCCTCGACAATGCGCTGCTGTTCCGAAGGCGTCCCGTCGGCGGGCATGTGGAACTCGCACACTGCGCCAAACTCGGCCGATGCCTTCTCCACGCCGGCTCTCGCGATCTTCCAGAAGTCGGAGACGTTGTTGGTGACGAACGCGATCTTCACGGCGTCCGAAGCGACGGCGGGGGCCGCTCCCGCCACCAACCTTTGCTTCAGTTCGTCCCAGAAGGCTTGGGCGTCGTCTTTGCGAAGCGACACCGTCGGAATCTCCCGCACGCCGCCCTCGGGCACCACGGACTTATCCCCCTTGGCCAATGCGGTCAAGACGCGGACCGAGTCGTAGCCGAACTGGTAGGGCTGCTGGACCACGGTGCCGTGGATCGCGCCGTCTATCACGCCCTGCAGGGTGTCCTCCTCCTCGTCGAAGCACACGATCTTGACCTGGCCGACCTTTCCGGCGCTCTGAACCGCAGAGAGGATGGCGGGGCCGTTGTACGACCAGAGGCCGACGAGGCAGGCTAGGTCCGATTCCTTGATCAACGCGTCCTCGGCGTTCTGCTTGGCCCGCGCGCGATCGGCCATGTCGGTCCGCGTGTCGAGGACGGTCCACTTGCCGGCCGTGATCGCCCCGCCGTCGGCTGTGGAGGGGGAGTCGGTTGCGCCGCCGCCACCCTCCTTCGGCGCGCAGCCAGCGAAGCAGACGACGGCGAGAAGGGAAGCGATGATGAGGCGATTCATGGAACACCCAAAGGAGTCACAGGGACTGCGGCACCATTCTACGCTCATGGGAGCGAGTCCTGCCGTCAGTTGCTGATTCTGCTGCGCGCGTAGTTGGCGCTTCGCTCGACCCAGGCTTGAAACGCCTCGAAGTTGTCCAGGATGTCCCGCGGCATGCGAACGTATTCGCGCATCGGCTCGGCGTCGGGCTCTGGATGGAGGGGCCCGGCGCCGGGAAGGCTCATCGCCTCTTCAAGGTCTTCCGGGGCCAGTTTGAGCCCGATTTCAGACTCGTAGAGGAAGGCGAACATCTTGGGGCCTGTGTAAATGGCCATCCCTCCGAACATGCGCCTCGCACGACAGTCGAAGGCCTCTGCCGCCTTCATCATCTGTTCGTAGCGCACCGGTCTATACACCAACTTGCCTGAGATCCTCCGAGATTGGGTGCGGCGAATGCTGGCCGCGCCCTTGCGGTCCTCTCCTTACTGGGCAACGCGGAGATTATACCTTTGGTCCTATTGGTCGCGCCTCAACTGGCTTCGAGCAGCGTGCCGTGGTCTCCCTGGAAGCGTCGGAAGGTGACTCCGTAAACCTCGTCGAGCGAGGGCGAGTGCAACAAGTCGCCCATGGGACCGTCGGCCACGATCCGGCCCGAGCCGAGCAACATGCCGCGGGGGGCGATGCGTCCCGCCAGCGTGAGGTCGTGGACCGCTGCGATGACGCCGTAACCGAGAGTCGAGAGGCGGGCCAAAAGTCGGGCGAACTCGACCGCGTGCCGCACATCGAGGTGCGAGGTCGGCTCGTCCATAAGCAGCATCCTCGCCCCCTGAGCCAGTGCGCGGGCGACCAGGACTCGCTGCTTCTCGCCGCCGCTCAACTCGGTGATGGCACGGCTGGCCAGGTGCGACGAGTCGGTCTGCTCCATCGCCTCCAGGCTCTTGGTGCGGTCCTCTGGCGTGTCGAACAGACTTCCCGATCGCGCGAGGCGACCCATCGCCACGACCTCGTAGGCGCTGAACGGAAAGCGGACGTCTTCCTCCTGCGGCACATAGGCCACACGCTGAGCGAGTTCCACGCACCCGAGGCTCCCTGAATCCCTGCCTTCGATGGTCACCCGACCCGCCAGCGGGCGAAGCGTGTGGGCCAGCGTCTTGAGCAACGTGGATTTGCCGCTCCCGTTGGGGCCGAGCAGGGCCACCACTTCGCCGGGCTCGATCGTGAAGCCGACTCCTTCCAATACCCGGCGGGAACCGTAGCCGCAGTCCAGGCCGGCGACCTCGAGAAGCGGCTGGCAGGTCACAGGCGGCTTTGCAGTTCGGTCGGCGACGACTGCTTCGCGGGCAGCGAACTCAGGTTGTCAATGGCAATCGTCTGCTGATGGACCAACTGCTTGAGTTGTTCGACCTCGGCCCGCAACCGCTGGACCTCGACGTCCTGCCCAGAGTTGCGCGTTTCGTGGATGATTCTCGCCATCTTCTGCTGATGCGCCGAGAGGATCGCCACAATCGGGATCATCAGGGCGACGATCGGGATCATGACGGCGATGTTTTCAACTGGGAACATAGGGCACTCTTGTTCCGGATATTGTACAAAGGTTGTCTAACGGGGCTGGACTATGGTCTGATCGGCCAGGGCTTCGGCGAGGGTGAAACGCCCCTCGTAGAGCGCTTTGCCGACGATCGCGCCTTCGACGCCTAGAGCAGCCAAACGCCGCAGATCGTCGAGGCAGGAGACTCCGCCGCTGGCGATCACCGGGATGGCCAGGGCCTCGGCCAATGCTCGAGTCGAAGCCAACGAAGGGCCGGCGAGCGATCCGTCCACGGCGATATCCGTGTAAATCACGCGCTTCGCGCCGCGAGCCGCCAACTCTTGCGCGAACGCCACAACGCCTAGGCCCGTGCCTTCCAGCCAGCCTTCGATGGCGACTTCGCCGTTTCGTGCATCGAGACCCGCCACGAGCCGATCCCCCAAAGCGTCGAACCACGCTTCTGGCGGGATCGTGCCGCGGACCAGAGCGCTGCCCACGATCACGCGCTCGACGCCGCAGTCCAGGAGCCGCTGGGCGTGTTCGAGCGACCGCACGCCTCCCCCGACCTGAACGCGCGCCCCCGTCTCGGCCACGATGGCCCGGATGACCTCGGTATTGACGGGTGTGCCGCTGCGCGCACCGTCGAGGTCCACGACATGCAACCATGCGGCGCCTTCGGCCACAAATGTCTTCGCAGGCGCCAGCGGGTTGTCGTCGTAGACGGTGCTGCGATCGTAATCGCCCTGAACGAGGCGCACGCACCTGCCGCCCAGCAGATCAATGGCGGGAAAGATCACCATGCCAGGAAGTTGCGGAGGATGGCCAGGCCGATGATGCCGCTCTTTTCGGGGTGAAATTGGCAGCCCCAAATGTTCTCGCGGCGAACGGCGGCGGGGAATTCGATGCCGTAGGTGGAGGTGGCCGCGATGTCGGCCTGTTCCACGCATTCGGTGTAGAGCGAATGGACGAAGTAGACCTGGCTGCCGGGGTCAATCCCCTCGAAAAGCACTCGGTCGCGGACCTGCAACGTGTTCCACCCCATGTGGGGCACTTTCAGGCCCTCCAGCCGAGGCAGGTAGCGGACGACGCCGGGCAGCAGCCCAAGACCTTCGGAACCGCCGTGTTCCTCGCTGCGGTCGAAGAGGAGTTGCTGACCCAGGCAGATGCCCATCACGGGGCGCCCGCTGTTCGCGAAAGCCTCGATCTCTTCGCGAAAGGGTGCAAGGTGCTTCATCGCCTCTGCGAACGCGCCGACGCCGGGGATGATGAGCTTCGTCGCGCCCTGCAGGTCGTTCTGAATCCGGGAATCGTAGCCCAAGAAGTCAATGGCCTTCTTGACCGACTTCAGATTGCCCATTCCATAGTCGAGAACGACGATCAATCCAACGTCCCCTTGGTGCTGGCCGGCCCTCGCCGGTCCGAGCGTTCGAAAGCTTGGTGCAGCGCCATGCCGACGCCCTTGAACACGGCCTCGCAGACGTGGTGGT
>JACFNW010000089.1:0-418 GCA_019454665.1 Fimbriimonadaceae bacterium
AACGAAGAACCCCGACCCTGACGGGCCGGGGCTTCGCGTGATGAGGGTGGTGCCGTAACTTGGAAGCTTATTGTTGCAGGAGCCGAAGGACGTTCTGAGGTTGCTGATTGGCTTGGCCGAGCATCGCCATGCCGCTCTGCTGGAGGATCTGGAGCCGAGTCAACTCGGTCATCTCCTCAGCGATGTTGGCATCGCGGATGTAGCTCTCGGCTGCCGTCAGGTTCTCCTTCTGAACCTCCAGGGACCGGACGTTGGACTCCAGGAAGTTCTTGGTGAACGACCCCAGGTTGCCGCGAACCTGAGCGAGTTGGCTGATGGCCCCTTCGATCATCTGGATCGCTTCCTGGGCGCCGGCGGCAGTCGTCACATCGATGTCCTCGATGGACTTGCCGGAGACGATGCCCGTGCCGAGCCGGCT
>JACFNW010000089.1:428-7790 GCA_019454665.1 Fimbriimonadaceae bacterium
GATCACGTTGGGCAACGAGTAGTTGACCGATTGGTCGCTGTCCGAACCGATCTGGAACCGCACGGAACCCGCCGACACGTAGCCGACCTCGGTGGGAGCGGCGATCGTGGCGTTGCCGACCTCGGTGAGTAGGATGCGGTTGCCCGTACCGTCGCTGAGCATCAGGCCGGAATCTCCCGGAGCACGGCCACCCGTGAAGGCGACCGTCTCGGCACCTGCCGATGTCGTGACGGTGACATCGAACACGGCATCCACACCGGCGGCGGAAGCGCTGCCAGACGTGTGGAGCACGTTGCTCGGGTCGAAGAACTGGATCTGGTGCTGCGAACCGTAGGTGTTCTGCGTGAGGACGATGGACGTGCTGCCGCCGCTGGTGACCGCTTGGGCCTGGACGCCCGTCTGGGACGACTTCTCGTTGATCTTGGCCACGATGGACTCGACCGACTCGGTTCCGGTGGATTGGAACGTGTAGCCGTTGATCACGAAACTGCCCACCGTGGTGACGGTGGCCGTGGAACTCGCGAACGTGTTGCCCGTCGAAATCGAGGCGCGGGTCGCGGCAGTCGTCTGGTTGATGGTGACCGGCCCGCTCACGACGGCATTGCCGTTGAACGTTCCGTTGAAGTCCACGACGCTGACGTCGTTGGCGT
This sequence comes from Fimbriimonadaceae bacterium, assembly GCA_019454665.1. Classification (GTDB taxonomy): domain Bacteria; phylum Armatimonadota; class Fimbriimonadia; order Fimbriimonadales; family Fimbriimonadaceae; genus UBA2387. The sequence continues at coordinate 1,079 of JACFNW010000089.1, forward strand.
TGGTCACGCTGGCGAACGTGCCGGCGCTGCCGTTGAGCAACTGCTTGTTGCCGAATCGGGTGGACTCGGCGATGCGGTTGATCGAATCGAGCGCGGACCGAATCTCGTTTTGGTTGGCCTGGACCGTCGGACCGTCCACGACCGCCGTGTTGGCGGAGTGTACGGCGAGGGCTCGCATGCCGGACAGGAGACGGGCGACTTCGCTCAACGCGCCTTCAGCCGTCTTGGCCATGTTGACCGCGTCTTGGGTGTTGCGGATGGCCGCTTCGATGCCCTTGACGTGGGAGCGGACGTTTTCGACGAAGACCAAGCCTGCCGGATCGTCCGCGGCATCGTTGATGCGCATTCCGGTGCTCAGCCGGTTCATTGTCTTGGCCAATGCGGCGTCCGTTTGCTGGACGCTGCGAAGGGCCGACATTCCCGGGATATTCGAGTTGATTCTCAGACTCATTGACTAGCTCCGTTTGCAACCCTCATCAGACAGGGCTGCCAAAACCTGGCAAAGTTCCGTGTGAAATCCTTGGAAGGATGTGGAAGAAATTTAGGTTTCCATGCAAAAAACCTGAACAGAGGCTTCAAGTTCTGGTTCGTTGAACCTGAACGACTGCGTCAGGATTTGCTGCGCGCCTGCCACCAACGCTCGATCGCGTCTTCCCACGAGCCCCGGTAGAACCCCTCGACGTAGGCGTTGTTCGCGGACAACCGACGCGTGATGAAGTCGCGAAGCACGCTCCCATCCTCCGTGGAGAGGACCTCGCGCAGCATGGACTCCCAGCGGTTGATAGCCTCTTCGACCAGGGCCATGCCCTCTTCGGCGGAGGCCAAGTGGGGCGATTCGCCCAACACGGCCGTCTCTGCCGCATCACCTTCGGCCAGTCGGCCCAGGCGCACAAGGTCAGGACGTAGGGCCATCAACTGGGACGTTTCGTACCGAGCCGCGTGGTCCAGCAGTTCGTCGCGCTCCAGGACCTCCAAGGGGGTGGCGGCAAAGACGGCGAGACGCGGGTCTTCGGTCATGGCGGCGATGGCAAGCGACTGAAGCTCGACCATGTGCCCTTGGGCGTAGTGCCCCGACACCACACAAAGGGCGCGGGCGGAGAGTTTTCGGGCCATGCCGATGAGATCGCTCCAAACGGCGATGGCCGTATCCGTCCGGACCTGAAGCGACATGGGGTGGGGAAGCGTGGTCATCGGGAGCCAAACCGAGGGCATGACCACGCCGCCGACACGTTCGGCCAAGCGTTCCGCGAACGCCTCCGCCACGATGCCGTCCAGGCCCAGCGGCAGGTGGTCGCCGTGCCATTCCAGGGCGCCGAGGGCGACGTACAGGACGGGACATCGCGCCAGTTCGGCTGCGAGCGTATCGGGAAACGCCTCGGCGTAACGGATCAAACGCTCGAAGCTCCTCTCGCGAGGCGGTCGAGATCAGCTGCGACCATCCGCTCGACCAGCGACTCGAATGGGATCGTGGGAGTCCATCCAAGCACGGAGTGGGCACGCGATGCGTCGCCGTTCAGGTGCTGGACGTCGTTGGGGCGCGAGAATCGAGGATCGGTGACGATCAGCTTCCGGCCCGAGGCGCGATCTCGACCACACTCGCCCGCTTCGCCGGTATCCCAGGCTAAGTCGAAGCCTGCGCAGGCCGCCGCGAGGGTGGCGAACTCCCGGACGGAGTGGCAGACTCCCGTGGCCAGGACAAACGTCTCTGGTTGCGGGTGGTTGACCATGCGCCACATCCCTTCGACGAAGTCCGGTGCGTAGCCCCAGTCCCGCTTGGCATCCAGGTTGCCGAGCGCCAGTGGTTCCTCGCGTCCTGCTCGGATTTGCGCAAGCGTGTGGGTGATCTTGCGCGTGACGAACTCTCGACCCCGCAAGGGGGATTCGTGGTTGAAGAGGATGCCGCTCGTGGCGTGAAGGCTGTACGCTTCGCGGTAGTTGACGGTCATCCAGTGGGCGTAGAGCTTCGAAACGGCGTAGGGGCTGCGCGGGTGAAACGGGGTGTCCTCGTTTTGCGCTGCGGCATGGCCGTGGCCGAACATCTCGGAGGTTGACGCCTGATAGAACCGGGTTTCGGGACAGCACTCGCGGATCGCCTCCAACAGGTGCGCCGCCGCGATGGCGTTGACGTGGGTCGTGTAGACGGGCTGTTCGAACGAGGCGCCAACGAAGCTCTGCGCCGCGAGGTTGAACACGACGTCCGGACGCAGGCGCTTCAGCACGTCCCGGATGTTGCTGGCCTCCAGCAGTTCGCAGCCAATCAGCTCGACGCGATGGGCGATCCCCAGTTCCTCAAGCCTGCCCAACAGGGGGCTCGACGACCTCCTGACCGCACCCACGACGCGGATTCCATGTTCGAGCAGGAGGTTGGCGAGGTAGGCGCCGTCTTGTCCCGTGATTCCAGTGACGAATGCGGTTTTCATAGGTTCGCCGTCTTCAGCAGATGCTCTTCGATTCGGTCAATCGAAGCTTCGAGGCTCCATAGACTTCGCGCCATGCGTAGCCCCTCCTCTCCCATGGCTCGGCGCCTTTGGTCGTCGTCGAGCAACTCCGCCACAGCGGCACCGAAAGGTCCCGGATCCGAGGCCGCGAGACGCCCATTCACCTGGTCCACGACCGTCTCTCGAACGCCCCCTTCGGCCACGGCGACCACGGGAGTACCGCAGGCGTTGGCCTCGATCGGGGCGTAGCCGAACGGCTCGAGCCGAGGCGCATAGACCATCAACGCCGCTTGGTTCAGCGTCTCGACGAGTTCCGCGTCGGTGACGCCCACACGCGGCTCAAACTGCACGCCGCCTTGTTTGGCCAGTTGGACCAGCTCCTTCAAGTGCTCGGGGTCCGCCATGTTGCCGATCCAGCGAAGAGGAGGCCGAACCGAAGCGGGTAGGGTGGCCAAGGCCTCGATGACGAAAGCGATCCGCTTGGCCGGCACGAACGCTCCGGTGCCCACGACCCATCGCTCGCGGGGCAGGTCCAAGCACTTGAACCGGTCGGTGTCCACGCCGAGATAGCAGACTTGACTCTCGACACCGTACGCCGCGAGCAAACACTCCCGGGAGAACGCCGAGTTGACCAAGATCTGCTTGAACGCTCTGGCGTTCTCGACCTCTTCGCGGCCCATGCGCCGAGTCCGGCGGATTGTCGCGGCATCCACGAGCCTCGCCTTCAATCCTAGATTCGCCTTCGGGGCGAGCCACGGCAACTCGGGCAGAGCCTGATAAAGCGGGCGGTTGGTCTCTTGCAGGTACAGCAGGGCAGGGATTTGGGCGAATCGGCCCAAGAACGGTGCATGGAAGTGGAGGTCGGTGTTGGCAAACACCAGGTCGAACCGGTTTCCGATCTCCTCGGCGACTCGCGTGGCATGGTCCGCATGCGCCTTGGCGAGTCGGTCGGCTTCCGCGAATGCCTGCCGCCAATGCGCCCATCGCGTGGAGGCGGGATGGCCCAAGGCGAGCGGCACGGTGTGGCAAGGGCCGTAGGCCTCGAAGGGCAGGAACCCTGGCTCGGGGTGCGGTGGAGCCCAGATCTCAACGGAATGCCCGCGCGAGGTCAACCCTCTCAAATGGTCGTTGAGGGCGCGCTTGCCGCCACCGCTGGGAAGGTTGTGCCAAACAGCGATCCGCATCTCAGAACTCTGACGTGGAGATTCGGAACAGTTCCCGCTGCTCGTTTCCTAGAAGAAGCGTTCGGTTGTCGAGCCATGTCAGCGATTCCGCCTGTTTGGCGTTTCGGAGCAACAGCCGCTTGGGCTCGCCGCTCAGCCACCGGTCCCCGTTCTTGGGCTTCGTGAACAGCCAGATCGAGGCCTGGGGCGCCTGGCAGAGCACCGCCAGCGTCTTGCCGTCGGGGGACATGTCGGCGGCGGTCACCCAACCTCCAAGGTCCTTGGCGGAATCCACCTTCTTCAACACGTTCACCTGGTCGGGCTTCGGGTTGTCCAAGCGGTACAGGTTCGTGCCCGTTTCGGGAACGGCGATCTGTCCGGGAGCACGGTGCTTGGTCAGGAACCAGAGCTTGCCCGCGTGGCCAAACACGGCTTCGCAATCGAAATGCCACCGCACAACGCCCGGATACTCGGTCTGATCTGGGTAGGCGATCGTGTAGTGCGCGATCGGGCGGGTCTTGTCGATGGCCGCCGGATTGGGCTCCAAGACCTCGTAGACGCCCAGATCGCGCCGCGCGTTGCCGTTGTTGCCCACGTCGCCGAGGTACAGCCGGTCGCCGAGGCGCGCGATGTCTTCCCAGTCGAAGTTGACCGCATTGCCGACGCGGATGCCGGGGTAGGGCTCCTTGCCGTCCTCCTTCTTGGCGGAGAACCGATCGGCGAGAAAGTCGGGCACGATGACCGTTCCGTTGGTCCGGATGCCCCAGAACCTGGCCTCGTCGCCGCTGTCGTTGTGCACCCAGACGACGCCGGGATACCTGTTGCTGGCCACCATGCCGCTGTTCTCGGCCACGAGGGGGTGGGTGATGACCGCGTCCGGCGTCAAGGCCTTGGTCTTGGGCTGAAGGGACTGAGTGGCTGCAAGGGCAAGAAGGACGGCCAGGGTCATTGGGCCGAATGTACCCTCCGCAGGCTAAAGTTGCCTTGTCGAGACCGGGGCGGGTATATTCGGTCGGCTTCGGGCTCATAGCTCAGTTGGTTAGAGCGCACCCCTGATAAGGGTGAGGTCGCTAGTTCGAATCTAGCTGGGCCCACCAAGACCCCGCCGTGCCACTGTTGCGGGTCGCGTGTGGCTCGATGGCCGAACCGCCGCCCTTGTTAGAGGATGGGGTCGAGCGCTTCGACGAGGCGCATGATCTCCTCGGGCGAGTTGTAGTGCACGGCGCTTACACGAACCACGCCGTCGTCGCTTCGGATACCGAGTTCTTCGCACAGGCGATAGGCGTACATGTGCCCGTTCCGAATGCCGATGCCCGCTTGGTGGGCAAGGCCTGCGATCTCGGCGCTGCAGCGGCTTGCATGGACGAAGCTGATCGTCGCCACGCGCGCATTCGGGTCGCCCGTGAGCGGCCCCACCACCCGCACCGCGGACTTGGAGCGCAGGTAGTCCACCAACACGGTCTGCAGCGGTTCCTCGTAGGCGGCGAACGATTCGAACGCCTCGGCCACGCCGCCGAACGTCCTGGTGCAGTACTCGCCCAGAGCCACCACCCCCGCACACGCCTCATAGGATTGGCAGCCGAGTTCGAACGCGTAAGGAAGGCGGTTGGGCAGGAAGAAGTGGTTTTCGCCGTGGAGAGACGCCGCGAGGTCTTCGCGAACGACGAGATACGCTTGGTGCGGGCCGTAGACCTTGTAGGCGCTGAACACCAACGCATCGGCGCCGCACTCGGCGAACGCGATGCGGCGGTGGGGAGCATAGGCGACGGCATCCACGACGACCCGAGCGTTGGGCGCCTTGGCTCGGACGGCTTTCACGATCTCTGCCACCGGCTGGATGTCGCCCAGCAGGTTGGACGTCCACGAAAACGCGACGACTTTGGTGGCCTCGCCGAGCAGGGGCAGCAACGCGCTCAAGCTTGGGACGCCGGTGACTGGGTCGCCTCGCCACCATCGAATGGTTGCGCCGCGCTTCTCCCAGCGGGCCCATGGACCAACGTGCGACTCGTGGTTGGCCGTGCTGACGACCACTTCGTCGGCTGCGCCAATGTCGAGCGCATCGCCGATGGACGCGGCCAGGCGATTGAGGAGCAAGGTACTCGATTGGCCCATGACCACGGCGTCGCCGTCGCGTGCCCCAACGAGCGTCCCGACGAACGTCCGCGCCTGCTGCTGGGCGGCCGTGGCGCGATCCGAGTGCGGGTAGCCCGCGCCCGTTTGGACGTAGCTCTCGGTCATGAATCGGCCCATGGCCTCGATGACGGTACGGGGCACCTGAGACCCGCCCGCGTTCTCGAGGAAGGCGAACCCGGATTCGAGCGCAGGGAAGGCGTCGCGGATGGTGTCCAGAGGCACGGGCATGGACCCGAGGATACTACGCTCCGTTCGCGGGTCGCGGTAGTTGGGCGTGCAACTCGCGCACCAACGTGTTGAAGCCCAGCCCGCGAGGCAACGTGACGGTCGCCTTGCCCAACTCCTTGGCCTCGTCCAGCAACGACTTGTACGCATGCCGAGAGAAGCGGATGACGTACACCACGATGTCATGCTTCTCGAGCATGGGCCGAATGGTGGTGGGCTTGCCGTCCGGCTCCATGTCCGGCCACTGGAAATCGGCCAACTTGAGGCGCTTCTTGTAATCGGGGATTCGATGGGTCTGTCCCTTGTTGCCACCGACGAAGAGCATCCGCTTTCCCTCGACGAGGCTGACGACTTCCTTGAGCAACTCGTCCCCATCCTCGCTCTCGGGGTCGTCGTCGGCGAGGACTTGATGCTTGGCGATGCGGAGGTCGGCGTCCTTCTGCAGGTTCTCGCGCAACTTTTTGCCTTGAGCGTGTTGGAGTCCGTCCAAGATGCTCAGATAGCCTTCGAGCAGATTGCGAAGCTCCTTGTTGCTCGGCGGCACCCCGGCCTCCAGGGCTCCATCCACGGCCTTGCACAGGTCGCTGGCGAAGGAGTCGGGCGAGACGTTGTCGGATTGGAACATCTTGGCCACTCGTTCAAGGGCCTCTCGGCACTGGGCGCCCTTGTCCTGCTTGGCGCGATGCTCCTGTATGCTGACCTCGAGCGCAGCAAGCAGTTTGTGCAATCCCTTGGCAGACTCGCTGACCTGTT
>JACFNW010000090.1 GCA_019454665.1 Fimbriimonadaceae bacterium
CCGGCAACCGCGACCACGACGAGGTCCACTTCGGCGTCGGCGGCGAGGTCGGAGACGGCTTGGTTCCCGCCCGGAATCCCTGCGGCAGATGCCGCCGCCTCGTCGCAAAGCGCCAGGCGCCCAACGCCGAACTCGTCCGCCTGCTCCCTGAGCCCCCGCGCGTTCGAGCCGGCGGCCAGGGCAACAACCCGAAGCCGATCCGGATGATGCCGGACGACGTCGAGGGTTTGGGTGCCGATGCTGCCCGTGGAGCCGAGCACGGCCAAGCGGATCACGGGCAGGATTCTAGCACCCCAGAGCTCGACGCGCTCAAACTCGGGTGTACCGCGACCGCATGAAGCAGGTCCAACTGCCGTCCGGATTGAGCATCTCCGACGTGAGTGTGCGGCTACCATCGGGTTGCATCGCGATCGTGTCGCGGTAGCGTTGCGTCTCGCCTGGAGTCGTGAAGCAGGGGCCATCGGCATACAGGCTCAGTTTCGTCCCCGACTCGTCCAACTCGCCGTCGTACACCCAAAGATTGCTCATCATGGACCCGACGAACGTGCCCGTGAAGCGCTGCTTGGCCACGTCGTACCCAAGGGTGAACAGGGTCTTGCCCACAGCGCCCTCCTGCATGGGCACCTCGCCTTCGAGGAGCAGCCAGAGGTCGCCGAGCGTCCGGCCCGACTCCTTGCCCGAGTTCTTCTCCCAGGGCTGGTCGGGACCCATCGAGCATTCGCCTTCATAGGTCCAATCTCCGGCGAGCGCCGTGAGAAACGCGTGTTGGGGGGTTGGTTCGCAAAACATAGCTTGATGTCCTGAGTAAGTAGTCGAACGTCTACATAATATCACGACTTGTCTGGTTTGTGTCGAGGATCGTGCAAACTTTCAGAAAATGTCCAGAACGACTTTGAGCGAGTCGGTTGTAGCAACGCGAGAGACCGACCTGCGGATCGGCGTGCTGCACCTGCTGACGCTTCAAGAGCCATTGCATGAGCAACCGTTCGCCCCGCAACCGCCAGCCTGCCCGAACTGCGGTGGGGCGCGTTTGAACCTGAGATCGCCCTACTGCGGCGAGCGGTGCAAAGAAGAAGCCGCTTGGGTGCGGCAGGCGCGGGCGGCGCTGGCCAACGGAACGATCGCCGATCCCGAGCGGCAGAAGGCCCTCGGCCAGCAGCTTTGGCGCGTGCTGGGCGGCGGACTCCCGGCCCGACGCGACCTCATCCCGCCAAGGACACTGGCGAGAATCCTAGAGAGGAAGGGTGGCCACTGCGAGGTCTGCGGTTCGCCCGCGACAACGGTGGACCACACGGGCTCGGGGTGAAACCGGCCGATCAACTTGCGCGCCGTGTGCGCGCGATGCAGCTTCACCCGCGAACTCCTCGACCCCGAGTTCCTCGCCTCGCCGAGCGTGCGGGGCCACTTGCGGCGGCTCGCCACCCGCCTGTTCGCCCCAACCCCCTAGCTCCCCGGCGACGACCCGAACGCTTGGGACTGGCGCGCCTGGATTGCGGCCTCTCAGAGCTAGGTGGCAGCTCACGTCAAGGCGTCCAAGCCCTTGCGGTCAAGGATGGACAACAGCTTGAGCGCCGTAGACGACGGGGACTTTTCGCCCCGTTCCCATTGGCTCACAGAACTGCGGCTGACATTCAGGTACCGAGCGAACACGGCTTGGCTCAAGCGATTCCGCCGTCGAAGGGCGCGAATGCCCTCCGGACTGATCGGCTCGACGGGGGCTAGGCACAGCGAATCGAACCGGCTCATCGTCTGCTTGTCCAGAAGGTTGGCGTCAAGAAGGTTTGAAGCGGTTTCGTGAACCGAAGCCAGAACGGCACTCTTGTAGGTTTCAGCCATTGTTTACACCTCGATCAAAACACCACGGGCGACCGCCGCCTCGACCTGTTCTTCGCCCATCTCCAACAGCACTTTGGCCAGGGCCCGAAGTGCCTCCAACTCGGTTGCGTTCAAGTTCGACGCATCGTTCTTGGCAAAACCGTGAACACAGACAGCAAGCTTGCCCACCTCCAGAACGATCACTGCCCGGAAGCCGCCCGACCGCCCTTGGCCCTCGCGGCCAACCCTCTGCTTGATCAAGCCGCTACCAAGGCGGGCATCCACGAGTCCGGATTGAGCCCGCTCGACGGCTTCGATGAGTCGCTCTGGAGCGAGCCGATGCTTCCGAGCGAAGCGCTCGAAGGAGCGGTTCATCAGGATTCTCATGGCGTCGCCCGATCGCCATCATGATAGCACACTCAGTGCTACAGTTTGCCCGGCTCAGCCTTATCGGCCCAGCGTGGCGAGGAGTTCCTGCGTCATCTGGTCGAACATCGAGAGCGTCTTCGCCGCAGCCTGATAGCTCCGCTGCAGTTGCAGCATGTTCGCCATCTCCTCGTCCAGTGACACCCCGCTGACCGCCATCTTCTGCGCGTCCACTTGGTCGAGCACCGATCTGCGGATTTCGGCTTCGTCGGCAGCGCCAGCCGCGTCGGTGCCAATGCGCGCGGCGACGTCGCGGTAGAAGCCCTCGATCGTGCGCCCCCCGAGCCCGGCCAACGTCGTCTCGCGGAACGCGGCCATCGCGGAAGCCAGATCTCCGTCGCCGCGTTTGCCAGTGGTTCCCGAAACGATCTTCGAGGCGTCCGAGGCGATTTCGGGAGCCAGGGCCATGTCGCCCGCGCCGCTGCCCGAGAAGAAGTTCAGCCCCGTCGTCCCATCCAAGGCGACCCCGGTGCGGTGCAAATCGTTGATCCCTTCGCGTAGGGCATTGGCCACTTGGTCGAGCTGGGTGGCGTAGTTCCGCGCGGCGTCGATGCCTCCGAAGAGCCCCGCCAGACGGCCGTTGGTCACCTGAACCCGCACCCCGTCGCCGGTCAGGGTGCCGGTCGCGGCATCCCAGTTCTTGGGCAGCGAGCGGGCCTCCGCACCTTCGACCAAGGGGAAGCCCCCGACGTATACGCTCATCGAGCCGTCGCTGTTGCGAACCGAATCGGCGTTGATCAGGCCGCTGAGTTCCTCGAAGGCGGTATCGCGCAGGTCGAGCAGGTCGTTGGGCGTCTGCCCCTCGGCGGCTCGGGCCGTGATCTCGCGGTTCAGGTTGGCGATGACGGCCGCGAGCTCGTTGGCTCGCCCCAGGGTCGCATCGGCTTGCGAACCGAGTTGCGATTGGAGCGTCGTGGCATCGGCGTGCGCGCCGCGGAGCCGCGAGGCCAGGGCGCGGCCCGCTTGTTGGACTTCCATCTGCTTGGCGGGGTCGCCGGGGTTCGCGGCGAGTCCGCTGAACGCATCGAAGAGCCGGTTCAGCGCGGCGGAAACGCCCTGTGAGCCGGGCTCGTTCAACACGCCTTCCAGCCCCTCCAGGCTGCTCGCCAACGTGCTCGATCGTCCGAAGTCGCCCGATGCCCCCGCGCGGCGGCTGTCCAAGAACAGGTCGCGGATGCGGTTGACCGATGCGATGCCGACGCCGTTGCCCAGCGAGTGCGCCCCGTTGGCGAAGAACGACGTGGGATCCGCGTTCTGAAACTCGACAACCTGGCGCGTATAGCCCCGGTTGTTGACGTTGGCGATGTTGTGGCCGGTGACGTCCAGCGCCCGCTGCAGGTTGCGCAGCGCGCTGTTGGCGATTCCGATTCCGTGAAAGCTGCCGGGCATGTTGGTCTCCTTACGCGGCCTGATCCATCAGCACCGAACTGGCGACGGCCTTCTGGGTGTGGTAGGGGCCCTTGGGCTCGGTCGCGGCCTTGGCGATCAGCGTGAGCGTGCCGTTGATGTAGGTCAGCTCGTTCTCGATGAGCGCTCGATTCTTGTTCATCAGCTTCTGAACCTCGCGCGTCGCGACGATCATGCGGTTCGCTAGAGCCTGCAACTGCATGCCTTCCTCCTTGCCGAGGAAGCCCACCAAGTCGCGCAGCCCGGGACGAACGCCCGAATCTTCGCAGAGCTTTTGGGCTTCGGCGAGCGCACGGTCGTCAATGTCTTGCATGCGGGTGAGCAGGTGGTCGAGCGCCGGCTGCACCTTTTCCATGCGGGCAGGATCGCGGAGCGTCAAGGCGACGGTCTGCTCGTGCAACGAGCGGACCAGCTTCTCCGAAGTGGCCAGCCATTCCCACCAGAGCGATTGCAGTTCTCTGGATTTCACGCGTTCACCTCGACTTTCGCCGCGTTCGCGCGGCTCTTGGTGATGGACTCGCCCACGATCTGGCGACCCAGCGACTTCACCAACGTCTTGGCGACGCCAAGATCGGTCGAGCGGCTGAGCTGGTCGGCGACGGCACGGTCGAAGAGGTCTTCGTACTGGCTCGCGCCGAGGCCTCCGCCGAGTCGGACGCCCATGGCCTTGCGCATTGAACTCATCAAGTCCTTCAGGAACAGGGCTTCGACCTCTCGGGCGGACTCCTTGAGCTTGTTCAGCCGAGGTGCCGCTTCGGCGGCGGTGGAAGCCAAATGGGTGGGTAGGGTGACCTTCATGGTTGGTTACTGGACCTTGATCCTGGCCTTGAGGGAGCCGTTGGCCGAGAGGGCCTGCAAGATGGCGATGAGATCCCGAGGCGTGACGTCGAGCGCTTGGAGCAACTTGGCGAGGTCGGCGACCGTCGTCGTGGGGCCGACCAACCCGATCTGCGCACGCGTCTCTTGGGCCTGAACGTTGGCGACTTCGGTGACCACAGTCTCGCCCTTTGAGAAGGGAGGTGGCTGGCTGATGACCGGCTCGGTGTCGATCCGGATGTTCAGGCTGCCGTGAGCGATCACCGCAGGGCCGAGCTTGACGTTGCCGCCGAAGGCGATCGTCCCCGTACGCTCGTTGATCACGATGACCGCAGCGACGTCGGAGAGCACGCGGACCTCTTCGATCTCGGCAAGCGCGACCATCTCCGTGACTCCGCTGGGCAGGTTAATCTCGATCTCGCCGCCGTTCAGGGCGCGGGCAAAGTAGCCCGGCCGCTTGGCGTTGATGGCTTCGGCGGCACGTTGAGCCGTCGTGATGTCGAACTGGTCGAGGGCGAGCGTGAGCTTCCCGTTGAAGACGACTTGGGTCGGCACAGTCTTCTCGACCATTGCGCCTCCGGCCACGATGCCCACGTTGACGTGGTTCTTCTGCGCCTTGTTGCCGCCGCTGGTCACGTTGAAGCCGCCGATGCTCACGGGGCCCTGAGCCACGGCATAGGTCTGGCCGTCGGCGCCCTGCAACTCGGCCTGGAGCAGGAATCCGCCCTGCAGGCTCTTGGCGTCGCCGATGGACTGAACCGTAACGTCAATCGCATTGCCGGTCATGGCGAACGGCGGCAGCTCCGCCGTGATCGCGACGGTGGCAACGTTCTTCGCGTTGAGCTTGCTGGCGTCGATCGTGACCCCGAAGTTGCGCATCGCATTGTTGAGCAGCGAAGTAGTGAACGGCGTGCTGCGCGTGTCGCCCGTGCCCTCCAGGCCGACGATCAGCCCAAAGCCGCGAAGCTGGTTGCCGCGCACGCCCTTGAACCGCGCGATGTCCTTGAGGCGGACTTCGATGCCCTTGGCCTCGGCCTCGATGGCTGCGGCGCGCTGGCGCTCGAAGGCCTCCTGCTGGGCCTTGTCCTGAGCCGCTTGCCGCACGGGACCGGTTGCGGAGGCGCCCGACCAGGCGAGGGCTGCGGCGATGTGGTGGGAAATGATGGCGTTCACGTTCGTTCTCCTAGAAAAGCCAATCGAGAATCCGAGTCAAGATGCCCTTGCGTTGGCGGTCGCTGATCGGGCCCTTGCCATAGGCGTAGATGTTCGCGTCGGCGATGAGTTCGCTCTTCACCGTGTTGTCGGTGGTCACGTCGTCCCGCCGGATGAGGCCGGACATTCGGAATTCCTGAGTCTCCTTGTTGACCGTGATCTGGCGCTTGCCTTCGATCCGCATGGTCCCGTTCGGGAACACTTCGGTCACAATTGCGGACATTCGCGTGGTCAGTCGGCCCGTTTGGTTGGTGGTGCCCTGACCGCTGCTGGATTGGTTGGCACCCGTCGTCCAGCCCTTGAAGAGCTGTTCGAGCACCGGGCCCATCGCCTTGGCGATGATGTTGTCGTCCTTCTTGCTCGTCACGGTGCTCGCGCCAAAGCTGAACGCCGAGAACTCGCTGATGAGAATGGTGACCACATCGCCCACCTGACGGGCCGTCCGATCCCGCCACGGGGTGCGCGACTCGGAACCCCACAGGGAGCCAGGGTTGGTGTGGCTGACCTGGGCGTGACCGGTCTGCACGAAAGCGGTTGCGGCGACAAGCAAAAGGATGGGTCTCATAGCTTCACCTCGACGACGCCACGGCTCACGACGATCCCCTGATGGGTCTTGCCCGAATCCAACCGGACGGTGACCCGGTTGCCGATCAGTCCGTCGCTTGCGGCCTTGGCGTCCACTTCGACACGGGCGCCTGCAGAGCGCAGCACCAACTTCACAGGCTCGTTCCGCAAGACACCGACGGCATCGCTGGACGCCTTCAGCCGGACGCTCCGGCTTCCGACGCGGACGCCGTTGTGGATGTAGGCCAGCTGCACGCTGAACGTCAAGCTGTTCTCGAACACGTTGCTCTCGACCCGCACTTCGCCCGCAGGCAAGTCCAGATCGGCGACCGAGCCCTCGGCGACCAGCGCTTCGGCGGGCGTTCCACGCTGGGCGACGGCCTTCTTGGCGTCCTCGACGATCGCGCTGCCGGCCAGAGTGCGCGCAGCCCGCTTCACAAAGGTCGTTCCAGCCAGGTTCAATTCGTAGGATTCCGGGCTGAAACCGGCCTGTTGGAGCTTGCGCTCAAGCGTCAATCGCGAGAGGGAGGCCCGCGTCCGGAACGGCGGCGTGTCGGCAACGATGATCGCGGCCAGCTTCTGTTTCACATCGCTAGCGGCTTCGATCTCGGCCAAATCGCCCAACGTCACGGTCTCGCGGTCGGTCTCGATCTCGGCTTTCACGGCGATCTTCGCCTTCGATGGCGTCACTTGCGGGGTGGGTGTGGTGCTCGGCTTGGCCGGTGCGCCCTTGAGTTTCAAACTGCCCGCCTCGCCCCCAGGCGAGACCAGCTTGGCGCGGTCGGCGAAGACGAACACGTTGCCGCGTTTCTCGCTTTGGGCGCCCTCGGGATACAGCGCCAGCATCAGACGCCCGATGACGAATCGCCCGGACGGCGTCACCGAGACGATCGCACCATCGGGTTCGACGGCGATTTCTGTTGCTTTGGCGCGTACGGATGGTACCAATCCTCGACCTTCGGCATCTCGCACCTCGCCCTCGACCACCGAAAGACTCATCTCTTTCGCGGCGACGATCCGGCCCTGATCCATCAGGCGGAAGTAGCCCGGACCTTCGATTCCGACCCAAACGCCTGGGGCGACCGCGAGACTAGCGACTAGAAGGGACCACATCGTTTACCTCTTGAGGTTGTTCAGCACGCCGAGCATGTCGTCGGCGGTTTGAATGGCCTTCGAGTTGATCTCGTAAGCGCGCTGGGCGAGGATCATCCGGACCATTTCCTCGACGATCTGAACGTTCGATCCTTCCAAGAATCCGGACTCAAGGCTGCCCGAACCGTTCTCTCCTGGGGTGCTCGGCTGGGGGTCGCCCGAGCCGCCGCCGGCGACGAACAGATTGCCGCCAAGACGCGTCAGACCGGCCGGGTTGGCGAACATCACGATCTGGACTTGACCAAAGTTCTCGGGGTCCTGGCTCGTGCCAATCTTGCCCTCGACGGTCCCGTTCGGGGCGATCGTCACGTCTCGCGCATCGGCCGGAATCGTGATCCGGGGCTCGACGGGG
>JACFNW010000091.1:0-1238 GCA_019454665.1 Fimbriimonadaceae bacterium
CGGGCGTCATCGTTTCCAGATTCGCGTAACCGTAGGTGCGGACGAATTTGAGCGTCTCGCCCTCCATGATGCCGATGGCCATGCCGGGGATGTGCTCGGCTTCCATGTTGGCGCGGGCCATGTCGTCGATGGCGTCTGCGGTCGCCAGGGCCGAGGCAAAGGCTGCGAGGACGAGCCAGATGAGCTTGAGGCGCATGGATGGCAGGATATCCCATCGGGCGTGCCGCGCCCACGCAACCTCTCGGCCCTAGGGCCGGTATGTGGGGTGTGCGACCGTGGCTCGCTCTGTGGCCCTTGGCGCTCTGGCCGCTGGCGACCTTCGTCGCCTCGTGTTTCGTGGTCGGCGTGCGGCAGTACTGGCGAGCGTGGTGCGCTCGCAAAGAGGCGCTAGGAAAGCATCTCGGCGACGGCGGCCTGGTACTGCGAGCGGAACACCTCGGCATCGAAACGAGCCGCCTGAGCCCTCAGGACAGCGGCATCGAACGTCCGACCCCGCAGGGCCAGCACGCCCGCCGCGAGGGCCTCGCCCGTCTGTTCGTGAATCTGGACCCCGCACGCGTTGGTGACGGTCTCGGAGGAGCCGCCGGCCCCCAACGCCACCACCGGCAAACCTGCCGCCAACGACTCCACGGGGACGATGCCGAAGTCCTCGTAGGCGGGGAACAACGTGCAGAGCGAACGCTCCATCAGCGCCATCAGGTCGGAATCTTCCAGACGTCCGTGGAACACGACGTTCTTCAACCCCTGCGCCTGCTGCTCCAACGCGGCTCGCATCGGCCCGTTGCCGACGATGTTCAGCTTGATTCCCGTGGCCCGAGCCGCTTCGATCCCGAGGTCCACCCTCTTGTAGGGAATCAGTCTGCCCCACATCAGCATGCCTTCCTCGTCCGACTTGCGCTCGACGCCCGACCACTTTTGGGTGTCCACCGGCGGGTAGACGACCGCAAGGGGTTCGCGGCCGTAGAAGCGCCGTATGCGCTCGGCCGTGGTTTCCGAGTTCGCCAGGACCACGTCGGCAGTGCGGGATGCGGCCAGATCGGCCGCACGCATTCGCGGCGCGAACAACGACTGCGGAAACCCGCTCATCCGCTTGTCCACCTCCGGCATCCACAGGCTGCGTATGGGCGTGTGGTAGTAGCAGAGCATCTTTGTGCCCGCCGGCTTGCGAACGTGGTGGGCGAACGAATGGCTGTCCACGAGCAGCGCATCGAACCCGCCGAAGTCCATCGAGCGGTAGG
>JACFNW010000091.1:1248-7730 GCA_019454665.1 Fimbriimonadaceae bacterium
GGCGCCGGGTGCGAACGGCGCGTAAACGTAGTGCTTGGTGTGCGCGAGCGGCATCCGATCGATCCACGTCGTCCGCACGTCGCGACCCTTCAAGAACGGATAGGCGGCTGGGTTGAACTGGCTGGTGAAGATCGGGCCATCGTACAGTTCGCAGACGTGGCGGAACATCTCCTCGGCTCCGCCGAACACGGCCATCCAATCGTGGACCAGCGCGTACCGGTGTGCCATCACGCGGAAGCGGTCGTCTTGAACTGCTCCACGTACCGCAAGCAGCACGCCCGCACGCGTGCACGGATGCGGTTGATGTAGGCCGCGCGTTGCTGCGCACTGACGGCGCCGCGAGCGTCGAGCAGGTTGAACACGTGCGAAGCCTTCAAGGCGAAATCGTAGGCGGGATAGACGAGCGCCATCGGCCCTGCGTCAGCCGGAACGTTGGACTCGGTTGGCTCCGTGGTCAGGATGCCCAAGTCGCCGTTCCAGTAGACGGGGGTTTCGATGATGCGCTTGCTCTCGGCCTCGAACATGTCGAAGAGTTGGCTCAGCATGGCCGTATCGGCGACTTCGAAGTTGTAGACGTTGTGCTGCATCTCCAACTGCCACTCGGCCTTGCGGTAGCTGGTCGCCTCGTTCCACATCAGGTCCTCCCAGAACGAGTGCTGGTTGTTGAGCATCAAGCCCAGCCGCTCGGGACCATAGGTGATTTCGACGCAAACGGGGTCGCACTCGATGCCGCCCATCTGCTGGAAGAACGTGAACTGGGTGATCTCGGTGCCGTCCAGCCAAACCTCCCAGCCAACGCCGCTTGCGCCGATGCTGGGCGACTCCCAGTCGTCCTCGACCAAGCGCACGTCGTTCTTCTTCGTGTCGAACCCGAGCGCGTTCAGCGAGCCCATGTACAGGTCCACGATGTCGTCCGGACTCGGCTTCATGATGACTTGATACTGGTAGTAGCGCTGGTTCCGCATGGGGTTGCGCGTGTACCGGCCATCGGCGGGGCGGCGAGAAGGCTGGACGTAGGCGACGTTCCACGGCTCGGGTCCCAGACTGCGCAGCGATGTGGCGGGGTGCATCGTGCCCGCGCCGACCTCCATGTCGTACGGCTGCACGATCATGCAACCCTTCGACGCCCAATAGGCGTTGAGGCGTTCGACGAGGTCCTGGAGCGTGGTCACGCCACCATTGTACTTGGCGGTCAGATCCCGGCAATTCTCCTTAGAGGTCGCCCGCGCCACGGGCCGATCATTCCGGGTGAGGCTTTGTGTTGACTCTCCCCTTTCGAAGACGTGGACGAATGGCACCGCTCGACATGGCCGAAGCGGCTTGGGCGCGTGGCGACCTGGAACAAGCGGCCCACGGGTACGAGATTCACCTTCGACGCGCTGGTCCTTCGGACGACGTGGCCTACCCTCGCCGACAAGCGCTGCGGTGCCTGACGGCCATCGGCGAGCGCGCCCTGGATTTGGGCGATGTCGGTGCCGCGGTGAAGGCCTTTGTGCGTGCCGTGGCCCTCGGCCCGGCCTACCCCGACCTCAAACGGAAGCTCGCAGCGGCGCTGGCGGCCAGCGGTCAACACAAGGAGGCGCGGCGCCTGCTGGATCTGGCGATCGAGGCCAACCCAGGCTATGCGTTCGCACGCGTGGACCGGGCCGTGATGGATTTTGCCGCTGGCTACTGCGAGGAGGCCTTGCACGAGATCGAGGAGGCTTGTCGCTTGGAACCCAAGCTTCGCCACGAACGGCTTCAGGCCGCCCGAGCGGCCTACGGCCGAGGGAACACCCAAGCGGCGCTGATCAACCTCCGCCACGTGGTGCCAACGGGTCGGAATCCCGCCGACTTCTTTACCGACGTGGGCGACGAATTGGTCTCCCGGGGGCGGCCCGAACTGGCTGTGTCCGAGTACCGTCGGGCGCTGGCGGTCGAGCCGCTGTACGTGGACACGCGCTTGCGGCTGGCTCGGGCGCTCCATGCCTGCGGGCAAACGCTGGAGGCTGTCATCGAAGCGCAGAAGTGCCTGGAAGCGAACCCACGGTACGACGAGGCGCGAGCGTTGTTGGCTCAGTGGGCGGACCCGTCGCGCCCCCAAGAGAGCGTCCTCCGTGCGATGGTCGAGCCCATGCCCCGGGCGGGCTGAGCATCATATTGGGTCAGCGGGTCGTCCGAATGGGCGAAGCGCTTGATAGACTTGGCCCATGGATGATTTGAGAGGTCCGACCCCCAGCAGCGGCAACGTGTTTGCCGATCTCGGCTTTGCCAACCCCGAGGAGGAACTGGCCAAATGCAAGCTGGTGAGCGCTGTGGCCGAGGTCATTCGGGAGCGGCGGCTCGCTCAAACGAAGGTGGCCGAGCTGATTGGGGTCGATCAGCCCACCGTGTCCAGACTCTTGCGCGGGCGCACGGAAGGCTTCACCTGCGACCGTCTGATGAGGCTGCTCAACCAACTGGGCCAGGACGTCGAGATCTCCGTCACGCCCAAGCGCAGCGAGGAAGCGCGAGTCAGTGTGTCCCTCAAGCACACCCTGTAACCGACCCCGAAACCAGGGTCCCTTGTGGAAAACTTGGGGGTAAGGGGAGTTTCCGTGAAAACGTGCTTGGCGAAGAAAACGAGAGATTGTGCGAGGATGGGGAATCTGGTTGAAGCTAGAGAACGCCTATATCGGCCCTTTGACGGCCCTTGACGACCAACGTCCAGATTCTTAACAATAGTTCAGGTTGCTGGGTGGCAACCGGATGGCCGTGCCGCATCAATCCGCTCTCGAATCTGGGGTCCGTCTCCCGAACCACGAAGCCGATGGGAACGCTTCGGTTCGCTTGTCGGACGTGTTGTTCCAGTCGGGCGTCAAAGGGTTCCAAGCTCTTGCTCCGCTTCCCAGCAATGTCGAAGCCATCGAAGCCGCGATGGCCTTCGCGGCGTGCCACCGACCCCACGTGGCTCTGTTCGGGCCCAGTGGGTGGGGCAAGAGCCACCTTCTGCACGCCGCCCACGACCGGCTGCAAGCGCTCGGCCTGCGTCCGAGACTGGTGGCCGCTTCGGAGTGGGCAGGCGACGCCGCACGCCACGCCTCCGACGAACCGCTCCTTCTGGACAACCTGCAGGACTGCCTGCGGCAACCACGGCTCAAACAGGTGATGCGCCTCGAACTGGAGCGTCGCGTGCGCTCCGGTGGCCCGACCTTGGTGGCCGTGACGGCCCAGCGGTTCGATCGCGAGTGCCGTTCGCTTCTGCCCCGCTTGCGCGAGTGGTTGGTCGAGATGATCCAACCTCCCACCGTCGAAGAACGAGAACTCATCGTCCGCCAGATGGCGTTCGCCGAGAACCTCGTGCTCTCCGATGCCCTGGTCTCGGTCCTCGCGGCACGTTTGGGCGGCGACGGCCGTACGTTGCTCGGCTCGCTGAAGCGCCTCCGGCTGGCCGGCGAGCACTGGTCCACCGGGGCGGCGACGCTCCGGGCGCTCGGGCTGCTCAACCCGTTCTTTGCCGATCAAAGCAGTTGGGACCTGCGCGAGCACATCCACCGGACCGTCTCGCGCGAATCGGCGGGTTCGGACGTTGCGCCGCAACCGATTTCCACGTACTTGATGATGAGGTACGCCCAACTCCCCGAAGACCAGATCGCCCTGTTCTATCGGCAGCGCCCTTCGGACGTCTACGCGTCCGTGGTCGCGCTGGAGGGCCGCCGCGAACAGGACCCGAAGCTCACCGCACAGGTCTCCCGACTGGCGATCCGCGTCGTCGAGTCGCTGCAGGACGAGAACTGAACGGACCCCGGTAGGAGAAACCTGTCAAGAGTGCCAGTTACGGTTTTTCAACCGGGTGCTGAATAGACAAGTACAGTGCATCCCGTCATTGATCTAGAACTGGTATATGCGTGTGTCACTCCGCGAGATCGCGTGAGGACGGCCCGCGAAACCATGCGGGACAAGGGCCTCAGGCGCATCGGCGTGGTCGAGGGCGATCGCCTGGTGGGCGTGATCGGGCTGGACAACGTCGCCGAGGCGCCGGACGATTCGCCTGTGTTCCGCTACATGAACGGGGAGCCGACCACGATGCCGCCCGACACACCCGTGCGCGAAGCCAGCAGGATGTTCATCGAGAAGAACCTGGACGCCATCCCCGTCGCCTCGGACGAGAAGTTCTACGGGTTCGTCACGTCCGCACTCCTCTTGCAGGAAATGGGCCGGTCGTGGGACCCCCTGACCGAGCTCAGTTGGAGCGACACGCTTCGCAGTTGGGGCGTCAGCCAGCTCAAGAGGGGCCACGAGATCAGCATCGTCTTCATTGACCTCGACGGGTTTGGCAAGTTCAACAAGAAGCTCGGCCACGTCACCGGCGACCGCGTGCTCAAGCGCGTGGCCCAGGAACTCCGCGATCTCATCAACCCCGAGCGCGACATCCTGGTCCGTTATGGTGGCGACGAATTCGCTATCGGCACGTTGCGCAACCGTGATATGGCTCTGGCCTTTGCGAAGCATCTGGAGCGATCCGTCGCCGACAGTTTGGCCGGCGAGTTCGACGAGCCCGTGACGATCAGCGTGGGCACCTGGGGCGGCAAGCGCTCGAAGGAACGCGACAACGTCCACTACGAGGCGACGCTCGACGCTCTGATCAACTTGGCCTCGAAACACTGCCAGTCGCTCAAAACGCAGAAGCAGCTCAGCGTGGCGACCCACCTCACCGATGCCGAATCCACGACCACGGTCGAGGGCAATTCGATCGGCATTGTCGCCGTCTCGGTGGACGAGAGCGCGCCGTTCTCGCCCGCCGCAGTCCAACTGTGCGCCGTTTCTACGGGTGTTCATCGTCAAGGGGGACGGGTGAGCATCGAGTCGGTGTGTCTGGCCACGCTCAAAGCCCTGGAAGGGCTCATGTCGGGCGTGCAATGCGTGCTGGACCGCATCTCGCTCGAAGGCGCGCCCGGGGGCGAGTGGGTCGTCCGGGTGACGGGCCTGCTCCGGTCGTTTGGACGCGAGATTCCGGTCGAAGCCGCCGAGATCGTTGGGACCGACATGCCGATGGCCGCCGCGCGGGCCACGGTCGCCGCCTTTGCCGGCAAAGACGCCGCAAGGGTGATGGGTGTGGAAGACTCTGCCGACGAGTTCGCCAACGGCGAGTATGCGGACGCCTGAGCTAAACTCGCGGCGTGCTGTCCACGCTGCTGGCCACCTGTCTCATGCCTCCCGACGCGATTGACGAGGCCGTCTCGCGCGTCATGGCCGAACGCCGCATCCAGGGGCTGGCGTTCGCCATCGTCCACGAGGGCAAGACCGTTCGAACGGGATGCTACGGCCTCGCCAACATCGAGCACGGGGTCAAAGTGCATCCCGACACCGTGTTCGAGGTCGGATCGGTCACCAAGCAGTTCACTGCCGCCTGCATCCTCCGTCTGGCCGAAGCAGGGAAGTTGAGCCTCGACGACTCGATCACCAAGTTCCTACCGCGCGCCCCCGCCACGTGGAAGCCCATCGCGATCAAGCACCTGCTCTCGCACACGTCGGGCATCCAAAACTACACCGGGCTCGATGGCTACGAGGCGACCAAGAAGCTCACCCAGCAGCAGTTCATCGCCAAGGCGGCCGACCTCAAGCTCCAGTTCGAGCCGGGCGCCAAGTACGCCTACTCGAACACGGGATACAACCTGCTGGGCCACATCGTCGCGAACGCCTCGGGCAAGCCGTTTTGGGAGTACCTCCGCGAGAACGTCTGGGTGCCCCTCGGCATGAGGCGGGCCGGTACCCGCGACCTCTTCGAGGTCATCCCGAATCGGGCCTCGGGCTACGAAGTGGAGGACGGCGTCCTCAAGAACCGCGACAGCGACCTCACCGACATCTTCTCCGCGGGGGCGATGACGGCCACCATCCTCGACATGGCGTCCTGGGCCGCGCAGTTGGGGCGTCCGGGGGTGCTGTCGCCTGCCTCGTGGGAACTGGCGTGGACGCCCTTCACACTGAACGACAATTCCAAGGCGCCGTATGGCTACGGGTTCGGCGTGGACGAGTTCGAGGGTGAGAAACTGATCGGGCACGGGGGCTCGACCTCGGGGTTCTCCGCTTCGATCCGCCACATTCCGGCGCGCCGCCTGAGCGTCGTGGTCCTGACCAACGCGGGGGAACTCAACATCGGTTCCAAGATCGCGCTCGAGATACTTGGTCTCGCCAAGCGGGGTGCGCTTTGAGGACGTTCGGCGTCATCGGCCTCGGCCGAATCGGCGGTGGGCTGGCTTCCCAAGCGCTGGCCAAGGGCTACCGTGTCGCCGGCCTGGACGTCGCGGGGGCTTCCCAGGAGTTGCTTCAAGCGGGGCTGATCGAGGCGACCGACCACGCGTCGCTGGCCGCGAGCCTCCCGACTCCGAGAATCGTCTTCCTATACATCCACGCCGGAGCCGCCATCGACGACGAGTTGACCAAGCTCGCCGATGTGCTCGAACCAGGCGACATCGTGCTCGACGGCGGCAACTCGTACTGGCGCGATTCGATCGCCCGCGAAG
>JACFNW010000092.1 GCA_019454665.1 Fimbriimonadaceae bacterium
CCCCGGCAAACCGAACGAATGGAGGCGCGGGCTCAGGGTGACTTCACGAGCAGGGAACGGGCCAGCACCAAACCATCGTACAGGACGGACGATGCTGTATCGTCTTCCTCGCGCTCTTGCGCTCTCGGCGCTGGCCCTTGCGGCCAGCACTTTCGCCGACCCCATCGACGACCTGATCCAACGCGAGATCGAGACCAAGAGAATCCCCGGCGCGGCCGTACTCATTCTCAAGGACGACCAAGTGGTCAAGCGAGCCGCGTACGGCCTGGCCGACGTGGAACAGCAGGTCAAGATGACGCCCGAAGCCGTCTTCGAGTCGGGCTCCATCGGCAAGACGTTCACCGCCACCGTGATCATGCAATTGGTCGAGGAAGGCAAGCTGAGCCTCGACGACCCCATCGCCAAGCACCTGGGCGACAAGGTGCCCGAGAAGTGGCGCGCGAACACGGTCCGCCACCTGCTCGCCCACCAGAGCGGCATCCCCGAATACGCGCTCGTCCCCAGCCTCGGGCTGGTCGAGACGTGGACGCTCGACGATTGGTGGAAGAAGATGACCGAGTTGCCCATGGACTTTGCCGTCGGCGCGCGGTTCGCCTACAGCAACTCGAACTACCTGCTGCTCGGCCTGATCGCCCAAGCCGTGGCGGGCGAGGACATCAACATCCTGCGCACCAAGCGCATCTTGGAGAAACTCGAACTCAAGAACTCGCTGGTCGAAGACGCGCGGCGCATCGTGCCCAACCGCATTCCCGGCTACCTGCTGCTGCCCAACGGCATCGCGCGCGGCATGGCGATCCCGCACGTCTATGGCGACGGCAGCCTGCTCAACTCGCTGGAGGACCTCGCCACGTTCGAGAAGGCGTTCCGCGAGGGGCGGCTGGTCAAGCCCGAGACGCGCGATCTGATGCAGACCGCCCAGCGCACGACCAACGGGCGCAAGACGGGCTACGGCTTGGGCTGGATGGTCCGCGAAGTGAACGGAGTCCCCACGGTCTCGCACGGCGGCAACACGGGCGCGTTCTCGAACAGCCTGTTCACCGTGCCAAGCGAGAAGTTGACCATCGTCCTGACGATGAACGTGCACAACCAATCGGGCGACGGCTTGGCCCAGCGCATCGCCGAACATTACGCGCCCGCGCTCGCCCCGATCGCCTACAAGGAGTCGCCCGACCCCGACCCCGCGCGCACCGAGAAACTGCTCAAGTCGGTCAAGGCGCTGGCCGCCGGCGAACTCGCCTCGGCCGACCTCGACCCCGACTACTTGGAGCGCCTCCAAACCGCTCGTGGGCGCATGGGGCTCGGGGCGTTGGCGCGGTTCCGTTCGGTCGAGTCCTTGGCGTTTCTGAACCAAGAGAAGGCCGATCCCGATACGCTTCTCCGCTACCGGACGAAAGTGGACGGCAAGCCCGTGTTGCTCACGCTGGTGGTGACGTCGGAGGGCCGGTTGTTCCAAGTGGGTTTCCGGGACGAGGGGTGAGCGGCTTCATCGCTGTCCATTTGTCGCCAAGATAGGTGCGCGACAAGCAAACTTACTGCAGTGACCAATGCCATCACTCTGCGGCAACAAGCCCATGCTGTCTGGCACCATCATGATTCATCACAACAACAGAATTAGGGTCCAAACGCCACATCTTCGCCGTTACCCGCAGTCGCGCCCTTAGTGAATCCTGCAATGGTGGCAACCACTCTCTCCTGTGTCCATTGACCACCAAAACCAGACGGAAACGAGCGGCACCAACATCCTGAGACCTGAACTTGGCAGACAGCGCTGGTTCGTCGCCACTAGGAGATCGTAGAATTGAGGCAATCAAGAGCACAAGGCCGTTCTCCAGCTTTTCACGAACATCTTGGATAAACTGCTCAAAGCCTTCAGAATTCTCCGGCCTCGGCGAACTTGACTTACACTCAACAACCCATATTTGGCTCGCGCCCTGCGCAACTTCCTTCAACAAAACAAACTCGGCCATCTTGACATTATCTCCCAACCTCTTGTGAGATTTGCTGTCCTCAATGCGGAAGCAGTTTTCCTTTACGTAGGAACCGAATGTCAATCCAGACTCTTGAAACTGAACCACAGCTACCTCACAGCGACATCCAGCTCTTGTTCGTACAATCGAATCGACTCAGCAATGATGTCGTTGTCGGGCATGCCATCTTTCAAGTCCGCACAGACCCACGAGCCAGCCCGCTCTGCACTAATAACCGGCATACTGATCCCCTTCTCCTGAGCCAGCAGTGTCAGTTTCTTGATGACGAAATATGAGTGACTAGCCATGAAGAATTGGATCCCACGGTCCGCCAGCGTTGCCACGATGTCAAGTAAGGTGGTCAGCGAGGAGGGGTGAAGTGCAGATTCCGGCTCATCCATAAAGACAACTGAGTTCAAATCAAGATACCGATTGCTCAGGAGTGTGTCTAGAATCGCGATTTTCTTGATCCCCTCAGCTGTGACCCCCATGGGGAAAACAGCGTTCCCTTTCCGGAAGAACCACTTTGCCGATTTGTCATTGTAGCTCACCTTTCCACCAAACAGCCCTTCCAATCGTCGTCGAGCGGTAGCGAATTCACCGAAGTTCCTACCTCTTTGTGGATAGATACGCAATGCTTTCGCTAGATCATAGTATGTATCATCGAATCCAAAGCGCATGTCATTTTCCCTCGACTCAAGAATGATATTGTGCAACGATAGCACTTCCTTGGCAGGCAAGAACACCGAATTGCTGCTCCGTGGCGCGACATGATTTTCAAGCGATGAAATCTGCTTAACCGTGTCCTTCCCGAAGCTATAACAGAATTCCTTTCCATCTAGCCAAATTCTGACCATTAGCTGACCATCGCTTGTCTTGGTAACAAGATCTCCTATCTTATCTGCCTGAAATGTCCAATGAAGCCTCTCTCGGAGTATTTCAGAGGCGCTGCCAGGTGCATCGCCACGCTTGTACTCCTCCAAGGTGCGTATCGCGCTGTAGATAGCTTTCAACAAGAATGTCTTGCCCGTACCGTTGCCACCAATCACCAAGTTGATGTGGCCGAGTCCGGGCCACTCGACCCGGGCGAGGGGCCCAAAGTTTGTCAATTCTAGTCGAGTGATCATAGTTGGCTTCGCTGGTGTAGGGCGGCCTCGGCTAGGTGCTGAGTGCTCGGCGGTCGCTCGCAATGGGTGCGCGGCGGCCTAGAGCTCTTGCGCTATTGGCACGTTCAGCCAGAGCAATTTGCGGAAGATGTCGTCGCCGCTGAGTCATCGGTTCTCACTATACATCCGAAGCCAGGGGAAGCGCAAGGGCTTCGATTCCAGAGAGGGGAACTGAGGCACGTTTGGTTCCAGGATACCATAGTCGAGCCTGACACGGTCCGCGAAGCGGTATAACCGGCGTATGGACTGGCGCGAGAGGCTGAGAGAGATGTTGCCCGTGATGGGGCACCGCAACTGGATCATCGTCGGCGATGCCGCCATGCCGAGCATGGTCGGGGTCGAGACCCTTGCCACCGGCGAGCCGCTGACCACCGTGCTCGACGAGGTGCTGCGACAGATCGCCGAATGTGGCCACGTCAAGGCGCTGTGCCGACTGGATGCCGAACTCGACCACTTGGACGACTTCGCCACGCCTGGCGTCGGCGAGTTTCGGGCCGAGATCGTCCGTCGGCTGGCCGGACTCCAGGCCGTGGCCGTGGACCACGCCGACCTGCTCGAAGAAGTCTCCGAGGCCGCGAAGACGTATGCGGTCGCGATGTTCAAGACCGAGTCGCGGATCCCCTACACCAGCGTTTTCATCGAGTTGGGCTGCGGCTATTGGTCGGAGCAGCAGGAAGCCGCGTTCCGCGAGGACTTGGATTGACCGTCGTGCTCGCGAGCGCCTCGCCACGCCGCGTGGCGATGGTGCGGTCGCTTTGGCCCGATGCCGAAGCGCTGCCGGCCGACGTAGACGAGACGCCCTTGCCCGCCGAACGCCCCTGGGAAACAGCCGAGCGGCTGGCCCGCGCCAAGGCCGAAGCCATTCGACAAGCAAGACCCGATGCGCTCGTGATCGCGGGGGACACGGTGGTCGCGTTGCGCACCACAAACGGCGACGTGCAACTGGCCAAGCCGGAAGACGCCGACGACGCCAAGCGCATGCTGCGCCTGCTATCCGATCGGGAGCATCGCGTGATCTCGGGGTTGGCTGTGGCCTCGCCAGGGGGCATACGGTCGTGCTATGCCACGACGACGGTGCGGTTTCGACGCCTGACGGATGCCGAGATCGAGGCCTACGTGGCCACGGGCGAACCGCTGGACAAGGCGGGCGCCTACGCCATTCAGGGCGGCGCTTCACGGTTTGCCGAATGGACGCTGGGCTCGTTGACCAACGTCATCGGGTTGCCGATGGAAGCCCTGCAACAGATGGTCGCGGGCACGTTTCGCGGCTGAGCGGCGTTCCAATCCCAAGGCGTCGCCAACGACGGGTATCCTTCTCGGGTCCTAGAGTCGGTTCGGCTGTCGGAGTCTGCATGAACAAGTCGCTCATCCCTGCAATCGTTGCCCTGCTGGTCGGAGTCGTCGGCGGGTACTTCATCGGTTCCCGAAACGCAGGCGGACCCGCCAGCGGTCTGATCGGTACCGTCAACGGCGAGGCGATCACGTCTCCCGAGTTCCTCGCCCACGTTCGGAAGAAGGGCGAAGTGACGGCCATCATCCAGGGTCGCCCGGTGACGCAGGTCCCGGTGGCGGGCACGGTGGGCCTTCTCGCTCTGGAGGACCTGATCAAGCAGCGGATCATCTCTCAGATGGCCAAGGACGAAGGCGTCTGGCCGAGCGAGAAGGACGTTCTGGACGAGCTCAACCTCCGCAAGGAAAAGAGCCCCCGCTACGTGGCCGAGTTGAACCAGAGCGGCTTGACGCTCGACATGATCAAGCACGGCATCCAGCTCGACCTCGCGTTCGAGAACCTGATCACCAAGGGCATCACGGTGACGATGGAGGACGTGGACAAGTACATCCAGGAGAACCCGAGCTCCCTGATTGATCCCGCCAAAATGAGCCTGCAGTTCGTGTTCGTCCGCACCGACGCCGACCGAGGACCGGTTGACGCCGCCCTCAGCCAAGGCCAGCAGTTCGGTCAAGTCGCCGCCCAATTCAACGCCGACCCCGAGGCGCGCGCCGCCCGAGGTGTGTTTCCCGCGCAGGATGTGGCGACCATCAAGCAGCGGCTCCCCGCCGAGGTCTTCACCAAGATCGAAGCGACGCCCGAACTCCGCACCACGGAGTGGATGAAGTTTGGCGACGGCTGGGCGAAGTTCTATATCGAACGCAAGACCGATGCGCGCAAGGTCGAACCCGACCAGAAGATGAAGGAGAACATGCTTCGCCAGTTGCGCATCCAGCGCGGACAGCTCGCCAACGACGTCGGCCGCAAGGTGCTCGACCGCATCAAGGCCGGCATCCGCGAGAAGAAGATCATCATCGAAGACCAGGGCCTGAAGGGTCAATGGGACCGCGCCGCCGAGCGCCTGCTGGAGGAGGACAAGCTCTCTTCCGGTACGACCAGCGGCTCGGGCGAAGCCACGACCACGGGAGCCACACCGCCTGCGACGGGCGGAACGACGGGCAACTAAGATCCCCCGCCGGTACGAGTTGAAAGGACCCGCTTCGGCGGGTCTTTTCTTTGTGGACACCAACGCGGGCGGGCCACAATGGGGGCGATGCACGCGCTGCAGGTGCTGGAATACTCCGCTATCCTTGAACCGCTCGCCCAGAGTTGCGAGACCGCTATGGGTGCGGATGCCGCCCTGCGGGTGCTTCCAGACTTCGAACCCCATGCGGTTTGGACGGGTCTCGACGAGACCGACCAAGCCGCTCAGCTCGTGGATCGCTTCCCGCCCCCATCGCTCCACGGCGTCCGCGACTTGCGAGAGGCCATGAGGCGCGCCCGAAAGGGTGGCGACCTCGGCGGCATCGAGCTGTTCCGCGCGGGCATGGCGCTTCGCTGCATGGGCGAGTTCGCGCGCTACATCGAGGGCAAGAAGGACCTCGCTCCAAGCCTCTGGGAGATGGCCCTCGGCATCCCGTCGCTCCCCGCTTTGGAGCGCAAGCTGACCTCGAGCTTGGATGCCGACGGCGAAGTGCTGGACTCGGCGAGCCCCTTGCTCGCGGACTTGCGGCGGCGCAAGCTCGCGGCGGCGTCGCGCATCGTCGAACGCATCCAGAGCTACGTCTCGAAGCACCGCGACCTGCTCTCCGACCCGCTTTACACCGTCCGGGACGGGCGGTACGTCATCCCGCTCAAATCGGAAAACCGGGGCAAAGTGCCGGGCATCGTCCACGACACAAGCTCCTCGGGCCAGACGCTGTTCGTCGAGCCGCAGCCGGTGGTGGAGTTGGGCAACGCCCTGCGCGAAGCCGAAGCCGCCGAGCGGGAGGAGGTGCGGCGCATCCTGCTGGCGCTCTCGCGCGAGGTGGGCCAGCACGCCGAGGAGATCGCCTACGGCATCGGGCGGATCGGCGAGCTGGACCTGCGGTTCGCCAAAGCGCGGCTGGGGCACCAGATGGGCGGCACCCTACCCGAGCGCGCGAACGGTTCGTGGATCGAGATCGAGGGCGGGCGGCACCCCATGCTCCGCAAGGAAGAGGCCGTGCCGCTCGACATCCACGTCGGCCGCGACCGTCCGTGCCTGCTGATCACCGGCCCGAACACGGGCGGCAAAACGGTCTCGATCAAGACGGTCGGCCTCTTCGTGCTGATGGCGCAATCGGGCATGATGGTGCCCGCAAGGCACGTTCGGCTTGGGCCGTTCACGCAGGTTTGGGCGGATATCGGCGACGAGCAAAGCCTTGCCCAATCGCTCAGCACGTTCAGCGCCCACCTCAAGAACATCGCCCAAGCGATCAAGGAGTTGAAGCCTGGCGCGTTGGTCCTTCTGGACGAGATTGGTGCGGGCACCGATCCCGCCGAGGGGGCGGCGCTTGCCAAAGCCATCCTCTCGCACCTGCGGGACCACGGGGCGCGCGTGCTGGCCAGCACCCACTACGGCGAGCTCAAGGCGTTCGCCTACGAGGCCGATGGGTTCGCCAACGCCTCGATGGAATTCGACGTGAAGACGTTGCGTCCGACATACCGGCTGCTGATGGGCTCGCCCGGCGCAAGCCACGCGTTGCGCATCGCCGAGCGGTACGGCATCCCCAAGAGCGTGGTGGACGCCGCACACGAAGGGTTGGGGACCACGCAGCAGGAGGTCTCGCGGATGCTGGAAGAACTCGAGACCGCCCAGCGCCAGGCTCGCCGGGCCCAAGGCGAAGCCGACCGGCTGGCCGCGCGCCTGCGCGAATTGGAATCGAGCGCCGAGAGCAAACTCGACGAGGCGAAGGAAGCCAAGCGCAGGGCCAACGAGGCCGCCCGCAACGCGCTCCAGGAGACCCTTCGCGAGCTGAGGCTGGAGGCCAACCGCATCTTCGAAACGCTCAAAGCCGCAGCAGGACCGAAAGCCGCGCAGCAGGCTCGCGAGGACTTCAAGGTGCTGCACGCCATGGGCGAGGAGGCGCTCGCGGCCTTCGAAGCCGAGGAGCCGACCCGAACCCAGCCCGCCGAACCGGTTGCACTGACCAAGGGCGATTCCGTCCATATCGAGGGCTATGGCAAGGTCGGGGTGCTGCTCGAAACGCCCTCGGGCAAGACGGCAAGCGTTCAGATCGGACCGCTCAAGATGCAGGTCTCGCTTGACAAACTGAGGCCAACCAAGCCCGCCGATGTGACC
>JACFNW010000093.1 GCA_019454665.1 Fimbriimonadaceae bacterium
TGCTCGTCGCCTGTTCGCTCGCGAATCCGGCGTTCGCGTCGCTCGAGAACCTGCGCGACCTGCTCGTGAAGACCGCGCCCGCACTCATCGTCGGCTCGGCATTGACGCTGATCGTGCTGGCGCGCGAGATCGACATCTCGGTGGGCTCGCTCATGGGCCTGTGCGCGGCGGTGATGGGGATCGCCACGTCTGCCGACCGCATGGGGCTGCCTCCGTGGGTGGGCGTGGCGGCGTGCCTGGGCGTCGGGGTGCTGGGCGGGTTGTTGAACGGCGCGATCGTGGCCTGGGGCCGCGTGCCTTCGATCATCGCGACGCTCGGCACGCTCACCGTTTTCCGAGGCGTCACCGAGTTGATGCTTGGCGGGCGGTGGATCGAGCGCATCCCCGAGGGCTTGCGCGCGTTCGGGACCGGCGGGCTCGGCGGCGTGCCGTACTCGGTCACGGCGGCGCTGGTCTTTGCGTTGGCGATGGGCGTGTTGGCGCACCGCACGCCGTTCGGGTTGCGCGTTCGGGCGTTGGGCAGCGCGCCTCGTTCGGCGGAGGTGGTCGGCGTGCCCGGGGCGCGTCTTCGCTGGATGCTGTTCGCCTTGACTGGGCTGGCTTGCGGCGTCGCGGCTTTGTTCTCGGCGACCCAGTTGCGGGTCGTCGAATCGGGGTTCGGGTCGGGGTTCGAGTTGGTTGCCGTGGCCTCGGTGATCGTGGGCGGCACCTCGATCCAAGGCGGACGCGGCACGGTGTTGGGGACAGTGTTCGCCGCGTGGCTGCTGGGCAGTCTGTCCACGGTGCTCATCTTCCTGCGCTTGGGCGAAGCGGCGACCTACTGGGAGCGCATGGCGCAAGGCGTGCTGATCCTGGCCGCCGTGTTGCTCGACCGCAGCCGGAGGGCTTCTTGAGTTTCGTTCGCTCGCGGGAGTTCGCGTTGGCGCTGATTCTGGCGGCGATGTTGCTGGCGGCGTGGCGGCTGGACCCTCGGTTCGTGCATCCCCGGGCGCAGATGCTGCTGGCCACGCACGTATGGGAACTCGCCATCGTGGCCGTGCCGATGCTGCTCATCGTGCTCTCGCGGGGGATCGACCTTTCGGTGGGTTCGACGGTGGCGCTCGCGGGGGTTTGCCTGGGTTTGGCGCACGAACGCGGCGCGCCGCCGGCCGTGGCGATTTTGGCGGCATTGTGGGTGGGGGCTGCCGCAGGGGCGCTGAACGGCTGGTGCGTGGCGCGTTGGGGGGTTCATCCGCTCATCGCCACGCTGGCGACGATGGCGGCGTATCGCGGTCTGGCCGAGGGCGTCACTCTGGCAAGGCCCATCTCCGGCTACCCCGAGGCGATCGCCCGCTGGAGCCAGGTCCCTTGGCCGATGACGCTGTTTCTGTTGCTGGCGGGGGCGGCGGCGTTTGTGCTGGCGCGGACGGTTTGGGGCCGCTGGATCGTGGCCGTCGGCTACGAGGAACGCGCCGCCCGGTTCGCGGGAATCCCGGTGGACCGCTTGAAGCTGGCCCTGTACACGCTTTCGGGAACGTGTTGCGGCCTGGCGGCGGTGCTGCTGGTCGCCCGCAACAACACGGCCAAGGCCGACATGGGCATGGGTCTGGAACTGGAGGCGATCACCGCAGTCGTGCTGGGGGGCGCGAGCATTGACGGTGGGAAGGGTAAGGTTTCTGGACTGGTGCTCGGGTTGGCGCTCATCCACTTCACGCGCGAGTTTGTGAGCTGGCATTGGAAGCGGACCGAACTCAACCTGGTGGTGATCGGCGCGTTGCTGGTCGCGGCCGTGTTGTTGGAGCGTGCGCTCGGCTCGGGCAAAGGTTCTCGGAGAACGTCATGAAACTCGTTCAAGTCTTTGCGTTGGGTGTTGCGCTGTTTTGGGCCGTGGGATGCGGCCCGAGCGAGAGCGCCGGTGGTTCGGAACCCAAGGCGGACGCCAAAGTGGTCGTCGCCCTGTTGCCCAAGAAGAAGGGCGTGCCGTACTTCACCAGCTGCGCCGAAGGTGCCGCCGAAGCCGCCAAGGAACTCGGCATCGAGCTCATCTACGACGGTCCGACCAGCGGCGACGCCGCCGAAGCGGTGAAGCTGGTGGACCAGTGGACCGCGCAAGGCGTGAGCGCCATCGCCGTTTCGCCCAACGATCCCGACGTGCTCGGCCCGGCCATGAAGCGCGCCCGTGACCAGGGCATCAAGGTGCTGACCTGGGACGCCGACGCCGCGCCGGACGCCCGCGAGTTCTTGGTCAATCAGGCGACGCCCGAAGAGATCGGCTTTGGCTTGGTGGACGCGATGGCCAAGGACTTGGGCGGGGACGACGCGACGGGCGAGGTGGCGATCGTCACCGCTGCTCTGACCGCCGCGAACCAGAACGAGTGGATCAAGCACATCAAGACCCGGCTCGAGAAGTACCCCGGCCTGAAACTGGTGGCCACGAAGCCCTCGAACGAGGACCAGAAGCTCGCGTTCTCGGTGACGCAAGACCTGATGAAGGCCTATCCGGGATTGAAGGGCGTGTTCGCCATCAGTTCGGTGGCCTTTCCCGGCGCGGCGGAAGCCGTGAAGCAGGCGGGCAAAACGGGCCAAGTGATGGTCACGGGCCTCAGCACGCCGAACGACATGCGCTCGTACGTCGAGGAAGGGGTCGTGCGCTCGGTGATCCTCTGGGACACCCGCGACCTCGGCTACCTCACCATTCAGGCGGCGAAGGCCCTCGTGGACGGCACGCTCAAGCCCGGCGCGACAAGGCTGAAGGCGGGACGGCTGGGCGAGAAACAGGTCTCCGGCGACCAGGTGATGCTCGGCGGAATCCTGGTGTTCACGAAGGAGAACATCGGGCAGTACGACTTCTAGGGAGTTCCGCGCCCGAGCGTGTCGGCGCCAAGCGCGCCCGTGGCGGCCAAGTGAACCACGGCGACGTAGCACGCTTGCACCAGCAGCGACAGCAGCACCACGTGGAACACCACGGTCAGCAGGCGTTCGCCCACGCGCAGGGCGAGGCGGTCTTGGCGGACGATGCTCTCGGCGATCGGGCGGGGCGCGTGAACGACCACCCAGCGCCGCGTGCGCTTGATCGGCGGCCGCCGCATCAGCCAGAGCATCCACGCCCAGACGGCGCGTGCGAGAGTTCTTCCAAACCAGCCCATGGTGGGTTCTACGCGGCGTCGGCCACAATGAGCCGTGCGCGAACTCGACGTGAGGCTATTTTACTGGTTCAACCAGTGGCCCGACCGGTTCGAACCCTTGTTCAAACTGCTCAGCGACGGCATCAAGACGCCGCCGATCCGTATCGCGTTCGCCGTGGTGTTCGTGCTGCTGCTGCTCGCGGGGAAGACCACGCGGCGTGCGGCGATCTTGGCGATCCTGGCCTTCCCGCTCGCCAACGAGTTCTCCGAGTCGTTCAAGCTGTCGTTCCGCATGTTGCGCCCGTGCGTGGAGTTGGAGAGCGTGCTGCTGCGCACCGATGCCCTGACCAGCTTCGGCACGGCCTCCTCGCACGCGGCCAACATGGCGGCGGTGGCGTTCGTGATGTGCGCGACGATGCGTTGGTGGGGGTTGCCGTGGGTGCTATTGGCCTTGTTGACGGGGCTTTCGCGGATCTATGTGGGCGTGCACTACCCGTCGCAAGTCCTCTTGGGGTGGGTTTGCGGGACGTTCTCGGGGTTCCTTGTCGTCCATATGGCAAAGGCGATCGCGCAACGCGCCGAGGCGCGGCGCGCCCCACCTCATCTTGACCTTGAGCCGAACAAGAACTGAGACAGCGGTCGGCCCTCCCAAGTATTGGGGGCGCTCTCGAAGCAGATCAGCCACTGGCTCGTGCGAAGCACAACGACCAAGTCGTCTCGAATTGCGATGTTGTGCCTCCTGAGCTCGGCTTCCACTGCCCGGCGGGTGGTCGGAGGCAAGCCGGACAACACTGCACGACCCGACTGCAACTCTCCAAGAAGACCGTGCTCGCGAAACACCCGCAAGCCTTCTTCTCGCTGCAGCGCAGCGAACTCCGTCCAGAGCGCGCCGACTCGGTCTTCGACTGCTTTCCATAAGGCTTGGGACCAGCGGGCACGCTGCATATCGTTCGAGGCTCGCAGGTAAACGACGGTGGCATTCTCCAGAGAGGCCGCTTCGGCCTTGGTCTGGGCTACAAAGGACGAATGGATGTCCGTGTTGCGTGAACCGTCCCTGCCGCCGTCGAGGCGCGACGGGTGAGTCGCGGGGCGCGTTAGGTTTGGTGCAAGGTCGTAGAGCGAGGGTGCCCCGATCGTCCGTGGGGCTGTCGGATCCTCCACTCCTACGTAGAGCAAAGGCTCAATGGCGAACCGCATGGAGCGATTCGCACCCAACGACCCACCTGCAAGCGTCCTAAAAGCGGGTTCCAGCGCCGCCCTCAATTGCTCAGGAAAGTCAGCAAGGTCAAGGGTCCTCAGCGGATCGCGCCCTTTGAGGTACTTGGCCACCTCGACCGCCAAGGCGTACCCTCCCTGCTCAACATAATCGGCATACACCACAAGGTTGACCGTATCTCGATCAATCGCTTTTGTCTCGAGCAACCTGTATCCGAGCGAGGACGCGCGTTTGGCGAGATCGTCGCGATCTTCCGCCAACCAGAGCTTGCGGGCATCTGCGACGGCATCGAGTGGAGCGAGAATCGCCACACCCTCCGTGAATGGCTCCGTGCGACTCGTTGGCTGATCTGCATAGGCGAGTGCGAGAAGGGTGGCAATGCAAGCGGCCAGGGTCACGATCCGCCACCCCCACCAGGAGGTTCCTCTTCCGGACCCTTGAGCAATCTCGTCTCGTCCGTCCACCAGCGGTCGTCGTAGGTTCTTTTGACTCGTCCGTACGGAGTTGTGCGCTTTTGAGTCTTGTAGAGCCCAGTAGTCTCGCTGAACTGAATCTTGTGCTCGAACCACCAGCCCGCCGGAATTAGGAGCGAACCACTTGGGTCTGCCCCCTGGGGTCCGTGGTACTGGTACGAAAACGAATTGTTGACCAATGGGTCGTAAGGCGACGACCAAGTCGGCAAGGGCGGTTCGGTCGGCGCTCCTGCGAGCACCTGCTGGGCCACGGCCTTTCCGAACCTGTGGCTGCTCAGGCTGCCTGAATAGGGGGCAAGAGTGAAATCAGCGCCAATCGGTGATGTTTGGACGACCACCACACTGCCCTGCGACTCGATCATGTTGCTCTGTTGGGACTCGAGCTCCCAGTCCGACTCGATTCTCGCAACGGCTGTCCCTGGCTGGGCTGCGGGCGACCCATACCCGTGATCCAAACTAAGGGCGGTTACCGTTGGGGGGGGGTATGAAGTAGGCAACGACCATCAAAAGCATGGATGAAACGTTGGCAGGTGGTGTCATCAGTTGTCAAGGGTTAGTTCACGGTTGGGGGTGTCCAGAGTCAAGCTGGCTCGGACAGCGTCCACCGAAGTGGGCGCCAGCGGGCGACTTTGAGACACTCGGGGCGAAACAAGGACTCAACGGCTCACTGGGGAGCGAAACCGCGTCGGGTTGCGTCCGTATGAGAAGTAGCCGAGCGAGCGATGGCCCAGAACCGAACCAAGCCTAGGATGCGTCCCGACCAGACGTTGTTGCTGGCCGCTTCCGCCGTCGCGTTGGCGTCGTGGTTCGTC
This sequence comes from Fimbriimonadaceae bacterium, assembly GCA_019454665.1. GTDB lineage: Bacteria > Armatimonadota > Fimbriimonadia > Fimbriimonadales > Fimbriimonadaceae > UBA2387. The sequence goes on from JACFNW010000093.1 coordinate 5,606, forward strand.
GAGCCGCTCCGGTTCGTCCTGATCCCGCTCATCTACCTCAACACCCACCTGCACGAGCTTGGTCACGCGGCGGCGGCGTTCGCTTCGGGCGGATTGGCGCAGGCGATCTACGTTTATGGGGACGGCAGCGGGCAGACGCCGGTCATGGGCGGCAATGCGCTCTTGGTGGCGTCGGCGGGCTACGTCGGGACCGCTCTGCTCGGCGGCCTGTTCATCGCCATGACCGGCAACGAGAAGGGTGCGCGGCATTCGCTGCTGGCGATGGGCGCCTCGCTCGGGCTTTCGATGCTGTTCTTGGTTCGGGGCGACGGCATCGGTCTGGCCTCGGGGCTTTTCTGGACGGCGGTTGCGTTCGCGTCGTCCAAGTGGATGAGGGGGCAGGCGCTGATGTTCCTCGCCCGGTTCTTGGGGGTGCAGTTGTGCCTCACCTCGGCCGAGGCGTTCGGGTCGCTTTATGCGGCCTCGCGAGAGGGGCTGCATAGCGATGCCGCGATTCTTGCTTCGCTGTCGGGGATTCCGGCTCTTCTTTGGGCCAGTGCGTGGCTGTTGTTGAGCCTGGCCATCGTGGGCGTGAGCTTGAGGAAGGCCTGGCGCTCGGCGGCGTGATCGCGTGTATCACGGTGGGAACGGGAAGCCTCTTGCACAACGAGGAAATCCCATGATCCAACGACACACCCTTTCGCTGGCTGCTCTTGCGGCCCTTACGTTGGCCGGTTGCGGGGGAGGCGGCGGCGCCTCTTCCGGTTCGGGCCCGACCCCCGAAGCCAATCTGCCTCTCTTTCTGACCGCCGGTTCGCCCGGCGCCTACGACCACCTCTGGCTTGGCATCGAGCGCATCGAATTGGTGAGCGCCGACGGCTCGACGACCACGGTGTTTGCCCCTGCGGGCGGCGAACAAGTGGACGCCGCGACTTTGGCCGATGCGTCTGGCGCGAGGTTCCGCTACCTCTCGAACGCCCGAGTGCCGGCTAAGGACTACACGGGCGCGCGCATCCACATGAACGCCGCAGCGACCGTCGTGCCCACCGGCGGCAGCGCGTCGCAAGCGAGGACGCTCGCCGAACCCGCCCTTTCCATCGCCTTCGGCTCCGCCGTTCGGCCCGGCCCGCAGGGCATGAGCCTCGACCTTGCCTTGGCGCGTTGGACGGACGACGGTGCGAGGCTGCACCCGAGCGGCCAACTCGGCCCCCGACCTTCCGGCGACCCGGGCCGCCACCAATTCGAGGACTATCACGGGGCCATTTCCGGTCTGACGGGCGAATCGCCCAACTTCAGGTTCACGTTGAGCCGGCCCAGCGGCGCGTTCGGCGTCGTTTGCGATGCCTCGACCCGCATCTTCAACTCAAACGGTCAGCCGAACGCCTCGCTGAGCAATGGCGCACGCATCGAGGTGCGCGGCGCGTTCTCCACGGCGATGAACGCCTTGGTCGCCAGCGAGGTCAAGGTCCACAACGGGCCGAGTTCGGGCGATGACCCCCACGGGTTGAAGGGTGCGCCTTCGGCGATCGACGCGGCTGGCGGCGCCTTCACGGTCGAACTCCGCACCTGTGCGGGCTTTGTGCCCCCCATCACGTCCGTGAGGGTGCAAACGAGCGCATCCACCGTGTTCTTGACCGATGGCGGCGTGCGGATCACGGCCGAGGAGTTCTTCGCGGGCCTGGGTTCGGTGCCGCTCGTCGAGGTCGAAGGGCGTTTCGATGCCGCGACCAACACGCTCGCCGCGACCAAGTGCAAGTTCGAAGACGAGGGGCACGGGGGTCCTGGTGGGCGATACGTCGAGATCAAGGGAACGGCGTTGAACATCGCCGCCGGCGAGGGGACGTTCTCGATCAACGTCGCCGAATACGAGGGCTTCATCCCTCCCACGAACCCCATGCCCGTCCGCACGACGTCGTCCACTCGGTTCCGCGACAAGCGCGGCGACATCACCCGGGAGGCATTCTTCACGGGTCTCGCTGGGGCGTCACGAGTCGAGGTCGAAGGGTCATTGGACAACGGCGTTCTTGTGGCGAAACAGGCCAAGCTCGAGCGCTGATCGGCCCGCCCCGACGCTCGGAACCCCGTTCCGGGCGTCGGGGTATACACGCCGCGATCATGCTC
>JACFNW010000094.1:0-6900 GCA_019454665.1 Fimbriimonadaceae bacterium
ACACGGTTACGAACCTCGGGTCGGCAACGACCAAGAGCCCATTTTAGACGCTCCCGCCCATTCCCCGCCTCCATCGCGTTGCTGACAGCTGGCGGCGACTTCTCCCGATGCGACACCGGCTCCGATGGAGGCCGGCCGAGCAGGTTCGCCGCGTCCTGACCGTCAACAACGTGCACCGAGCGAACCGGAGGGCAACGCAAGCTCGGGGAGAATAGGTTCAAATCGCTGGTCGGGGCGACACGATTCGAACGTGCGACCTCTTCCACCCCATGGAAGCGCGCTACCAAACTGCGCCACGCCCCGACGCGAAGGCAGAGTATACCTCGCCACGGGTAGCATCCGGACATGCTGGGCCAGTGGATGGAAGCCGAAATGCGCGAGCAGCCGAGCGCGCTCGCCGCGAACGCCGAACGCTACCACGACGAGCTGACCCGAGCGCTGGGCGGGCAGGCGTTCGAGATGGTCCTGCTGGTCGCCCGAGGCTCCTCGGACAACGCCGCACTCTACGGCCGCTACCTCGTCGAAGTGCATCTCGGCATCCCCGTTTCGCTTGCCGCTCCTTCGGTGTGGACGCGGTTCGGCAGCGAGGTGCGCTTCCCCAAGTGCTTGGCGATCGGCATCTCGCAGTCGGGCGCGGCGCCCGACGTGGCCGAAGTGCTCGGCGCGCTCAAGCGCCAGGGGCACGCCACGCTGGCCATCACCAACACCGAAAACAGTCTGCTCACCACCGTCGCCGACCACTCGCTGCTGCTGGGCGTCGGCACGGAGAACTCCATCGCGGCCACCAAAACGTACACGGCTTCCCTTCTCGCGCTCTACCAAGTGGTTCGCGCCTTGGGTGGACGGCTTCCCGTTCCCACGCTGCCCGACGACGCCTGGGTTCAGCGGGCGCAAGTATCGGCCGAAACCCAACTGGGTGCTCTGCTGCGCTCGCAGACTCTGTTCGCCTTGGGGCGCGGCTACGCGTTCAGCACGGCCCACGAGACGGCCCTGAAGCTCATGGAGTGCGCCCTGTTGCCCTGCAAGAGCTACTCCTCGGCCGACTTTCAGCATGGACCGAAGGCGCTGGCCGGCCACGGCAGTTGCGCCGTGCTCTTTGGCGAGGACGGTGCCGCGCTGCGTTCGCAAGGCGCCCTTGTGGTGAACGCGCCCGAGCCCGGCCAAGGCGTCGCGGACCCGATCTGGCAGGTCGTTTACGGGCAGTGGCTGGCCCTGCTCGCCGCTCGGGCGCGCGGACTCGACCCCGACGACGCGCAGTTCATCCAGAAAGTGACGCAGACCATCTAGGCTCGGGTAAACCCGGTGCAAATGGCCACCATAGCGACGCCGATCCGCGCCCCGCGAGGCTCCGAAGTCACCTGCAAAGGCTGGCTGCAGGAAGCCGCGCTGCGCATGCTCATGAACAACCTCGACCCCGAGGTCGCGGAGCGCCCCGAGGACCTCGTGGTCTATGGCGGCACGGGCAAAGCGGCGCGGAATTGGGAGTGCTTCCACGGCATCGTGCGCGCCCTGCGTGAGCTTGAGAACGACGAGACTCTGCTCATCCAATCCGGCAAGGCCGTCGCCGTGTTCAAGACGCACGCCGATGCGCCACGCGTCTTGCTGGCCAATTCGAACCTGGTGGGCCAGTGGTCGAACTGGGATGTGTTCGGCGAACTCGAGCGCAAGGGGCTGATCATGTACGGTCAGATGACGGCCGGCTCCTGGATCTACATCGGGAGCCAGGGCATCGTCCAGGGGACTTACGAGACGTTCGTCGCCGCTGCTCGGCGGGACTTCGGCGGGTCGCTGGAGGGCCGCTGGATCGCCAGCGGAGGGATGGGCGGCATGGGCGGCGCGCAGCCCTTGGCGGCCACGATGGCGGGCGCGTGCTTCCTCGGGATTGATGTGGACCGCTCGCGCATCGAGAAGCGGCTCCAAACCGGCTACCTCGACGTGCTGGCCGAAGACCTCGACGACGCCCTCGCGCGGCTCCGAAGAGCCACGGAAGCGGGTCAGGCGATCAGCGTCGGTCTGGTGGGCAACTGCGCGGACGTGCTCCCCGAACTCGTTCGTCGCAAGGCCGTGCCCGACCTGCTGACCGACCAGACCAGCGCACACGACCCGGTGGGCGGCTACGTGCCCAACGGCATGAGCCTCGCGCAAGCCGAGGCGCTTCGCTCCTCCGATCCGGCGGTGTATCGGCGCGAGAGCGTGAGGACCATGGGCGAGCACGTCGCCGCGATGCTGGAGCTCAAGGCGATGGGTGCCGTGACGTTCGACTACGGCAACAACATCCGCGTGTACGCCAAGGAGGCAGGCGTCGCGAACGCGTTCGATATCCCGGGCTTCGTGCCCGAGTATATTCGTCCGCTGTTCTGCGAGGGCAAGGGCCCGTTCCGGTGGGCGGCCCTCTCAGGCGACCCCGAGGACATCCGGCGCACCGACGCTGCCATCGCCGCGATGTTCCCCGAGAACGCGCCGCTGCAGCGTTGGCTGAAGCTGGCTGGCGAACGCATCCACTTTCAAGGGTTGCCGGCACGCATCTGCTGGCTGGGCTATGGCGAGCGTTCGCGCGCGGGTCTCAAGTTCAACGAGATGGTGGCCAGCGGCGAACTCAAGGCGCCCATCGTGATCGGGCGCGACCACCTGGATTGCGGCTCGGTGGCTTCCCCGAACCGGGAAACGGAGGGCATGCTCGACGGCTCGGATGCGATCGCCGATTGGGCCCTGCTCAACGCGATGGTCAACACGGCGGCGGGGGCCACGTGGGTCTCGCTGCACAACGGCGGCGGCGTGGGCATCGGCTACTCGCAGCATGCGGGGATGGTGGTCGTCGCCGACGGCACGCCGGAAGCTGCGCGCCGACTGGAACGGGTGTTGACCACCGACCCGGGGATGGGCGTCGCGCGGCACCTGGACGCCGGTTACCCCGAAGCCCGCGCATTCGCCGAGCGCGTGGGGTTTGCGTAGTGGGCGTCAGCTCTCGGCTCGTCGGACGGCCAGTCCGATGACCCTCGGCGGCGGCACGTGAGCGTCGGGTGCGACCATCAGTTCGAGCGTTAGGGGCAGCAGCGGGCCGGACTCGTGCGGCTCGGAGGTGCCATGGCGGGGCGTATTCGGCGAGATTCCGGCGCCCATTCCTTCCGGGACCGCATACTCCGGTTCCGGGTCCATCTGGACATCCCAGCGGGTTAGTCCAAAGTCCGCGGGTGCAGGATGGATCACCGATGGCGAGTGCACCAACCTGAATCTGCGATCTGCGTTGACCAAGAGCTTGGCGCGGTCCGCTCGATCGCTCGCAGACTGCTGAGGCGGCAAGACGAGGAGCACTCCCAGGCTCGACTTTGCTTCAATCGGGCGGGAGACGGTGACAACGGTCCGCTCGGGCGTGCGGACCAGATTCACCCCGCGGAATTCGAACAAGTGTCTGGTTGGGCCCCATTCACGCACTTCGACTTCGACCGTGTGCACGTTTGCAGCGTGGGGGATTCGCCAGCGCCACTCCCACCCTCCGTCGTCGGTCCACTTCGCCCAACTCAAGCCGCCCACCGACGTGCCCGCATTGGTGCGCAGCAGCCGCAGTTCGGGCAGACGCCCCGTGGGCCAATCGCGACCGGCCCGGACCACGAGTTGCGAACCGTTGATCGTAGCGGCAAGGGCAGGCTCTGCGTCAACGGAGATCGTCTCCAGTTTCGGGATCAGGTTCCCCAGACGACGCCGGTCCACGATCCGCCCATCCACGTGCGCGTTCAGATGCGCTTCCACGGGCCGGACCAAGCCGTTCGGAATCTCAATCAACCACCACCCGTTGCCGCGTTGGCGAGTGTAGGCCTCGATTGGTTCCCCGTGCTGATCCGTCACGGTCCATCGCACGCCGTCGCCCTCGAACCTTGACAGCTTTACGGAGCCCGACCACAGAGAGCCCTCGTGCAATCCCTCGGACGGCGCAACGACGATGGTCCACTTGTCCGCGCGGGCGCGCCCGATCGCCAAGAGCACTCCGAGACTGAGGCTCACGACACATAGGGCGGCGATCAGGAAGCGGCTGGACAAGGTAGCTCTCAGGATACGCCCAAAACCACTCTGGCCGGACGGCTCGTCCGAACTAATCGGGCCAAGCGTCCTCGTTCCGCTCGCGCCTGCGCCGAACCACGATGACCAGATAGATCGGGCCGAGGACGACGCAGCCGACGAAGCCCACGATCATCGCCATCGAAGCGAGTTCGGCCGCCACCCTGGCGCCTTCGTCGCGATAGCCGCCCATCGAGGACGCGACCGCTGTCGCCGTGCCGGAGCAACCCAGCGCCAACACCAAGGCCGAAAGGGGGGCGCCGGTCGCCGCAAGCGTCTCCCAACGTGTCAATCCGAACAGGCGATAGAAGCGCACCAACATGGCGAAACGCCACGTCGCGACCACGCCTAGGAACGACGAGTTCCAGATCGCCGTGCCGCTCCCATCGTTCCACAGCTCCACCGGGATCGCGTAGAGGATGGCTGGCGGCGACGTCATGCTGACGTACGTCAGCACCACGCCGTAGGTGAAGCCCTCCTCGCGGCACAGCAGCTTCGCATCGAACCACAGCATGAGCGATAGGACGAAGACGTACACCACCGAACCGACGCCGAAGCGTTGAAGCACGATCGCGTTCGGATCGTCCCACCAGCGGCCCATGCCCACGATCCAGGTCGCCATCAGCCCAAGGCCCAAGTGCCAAGGACTCAGGTTTCGAAGGTCGTCGAGCGTAATGCGGAACGTCAGGACTCTCAGGATGTCCTTGAGAGCCCCGATGGGTCCGCCGCGCACATGGCCTCCTCGATCAGCCCAACGCCATCGGCATGATGACGCAGAAGTAGCTGTCGTCGTCCACCGACCGGATAACGGCCGGCCGAGAGCTTTCCGTCAGTTCGATGCGAGCGCCCGCACCCGTGATCGGCTTGACGGCATCGCGGACGTATTCGCCGTTGAACGCGATGTCCAAGTCGCCGCCCGTCCCGATCATCGGCAGCTCTTCCTTGGCGTCGCCCTTTTCCTCGCTTCGGGAGGAGACGACCACCTCGTTGGCCTTGCCCGAGAACTTGACGCGGTTCGCGCTCTCGCGGGCGATGATCATGACGCGGTTGACTTTCTCGCGGAGTTGGTCTACTTCGACCGTCCACGTCCGGGTGAACTCCTGCGGCACGACGCGTTCCCAGTTCGGGTAGGGCTCGGGAAGCAACTGGCAGACCATTTCGGCACCGTCCGCGGAAACGCCTAGGCGCTGATCGCCGAATCGGATGGTGACGGCTTGGTCGTCCGGGATCGGCATCTTGGCAATCGCGCGCAGGGCCTTTTCGGGGACGATCGCGCCGACCTCGGCACCCCATCCCTCGCCGGAAATCTTACGATGGGCCAACCGGTGCGTGTCGGTGGCGACCATGGTGAGCGATTCGCCGTCGTAGCGCATGAGCACACCCGTGAGCACCGGGCGGTGGCTGTCGGTCGCCACGGCATAGGCCACCGAGTCAACCGCCGAGCGGAACGTCTGCATGGGAATCGTCAATGTCGCCTCGCTGCCCGTATCGGGCATCGGGGGAAAGTCCTCCGCGCTCAGGGCCATCATGCGGTACTCGGAGTTGCCTTCTTGGAGCAGCGCCGAGCCTTGGGCGTTGACCGTGAGCGTGCAGTCGCCCTCGGGCAACGATTTGACGATGTCGAAGAGCAAGCGACCCTGGAGGCAGACCGAGCCCTCTTCATGGACGAAGCATGGCACCGACCGCTGGACCCACATTTCGCCATCGCAGCCCAGAACGATCAGTTGGTTGCCGGCGGCTTCCAGTCTGAGGTTCTGCAGGATGGCGAGCGGCGTCCGCGAGCTGGCGGCGATGTGCGCCAGCGTGACGGCGTCGAACAGATGAGATCGTTGACAGTCGAATTTCAAAGGGCTAAGGTCTCCTCGGATCAGCCGGCGATCGGCAGATGGTACTGAAGGTGCATGGGCTCCGGCGCCTTGGGCTGGATGTCCACGCCTCGGCTGTAGAGCTTCATCAGGATGCGTTGCATGGATTCCTCGGTGAGGTCTGTTCGGGTTGTCGTCCGGAGCAACTCGACGGTCTGCCGCAACGTGGTCATGTCGTGGCTGAGTTCCTTGTCGCGGAACCCAGCGGCCTCCATCTCTTCCTCGAGTTCCGCTGGCAGTTCGCTGCCCGCGTAGAGGTCCACCAGTTTTCGATACAGTGTGCTTTCGTTCATCGGATCATTGATCCTCCTAATTTGTCTCGAAGCGCCCGCCGCCCCCGGTAGAGTCGCGACTTCAGCGCCGGCACCGTGATGCCGAGCACTTCCGCGGCTTCCCGAGCCGGCATGTCTTCCAGATCGCACAGCATGAGGGGCTCTCGGTATTCCATCGGCAACTCGCTGAGCGCCTGGTGGACCGTGATCCTCAACGTCGTGCGTTCCTCGGTCCCGCCATATTGTGCATCGGTGGGCAGTTCGATCAGCTTATGCTGCCGCATGCGGTCAATGCACAGGTTCCTGGCGATTCGGAACAGCCAAGTCCGAAACGCGCCGTCGGCACGAAGCTCTCCGGATCGTCTGAGGACCCGCAGGAACGTCTCCGCCGTAGCGTCTTCGGCATCGGAGCGGTTGCCGAGCATGCGCAGCGTATACCGAAACACGCGTTCGCCGTACAGTTCGAACAGGCCGCCCAATGCAGCCGAGTCGCCCTTGGCGAGCGCGCTGAGCCAACGCTTCTCGATCAAGCCGTCTTCCGATTCTTTGTTTGGCATATGAAGGACGGGCGCGCCAACCGAAATGGTGCGCGCAACCCCAGTTTATAGCACTTGGCCAGCCGCGTGGCTTACCGGGTCCGCAGTTCGGTGAAGAAGACTCGCGGAGCTTGGGCACCCACCGAATCCTCGACTCCGCTCACCACGGCAAGG
>JACFNW010000094.1:6921-7643 GCA_019454665.1 Fimbriimonadaceae bacterium
AGATCTTCCCTGCACCCAAGGTCGGCGTCGCTTCGGCGTACACAAAGTCCGTCCCCCGGTTTCGGGCCTGCAGGGTGATGGTCCCCGAATCAACCGTCAGATCCTTGACGGTGCCATAGGCGATGTCGGCTGCGCGATAGGTGGGGTTGTCCCCGGGAGTCTGAAAATCTATGGCTGGCGTGTCGATGCTGGCGGCACGGTTGAACGCGTGCACGATGTACAGGCGCGACTTGTTGCCGTTCGGGGCGGTCCGGTCAATGTCGAACGTGATGAAGCGCGGGCGCTTCTCGAAATCGGTCCCGAAGGCCTTCTGCCCGATGGCCACGGCGACATACGACCTGTCGTTGGCCGTGTCGAACGTCTGCGACCATAATTCGAACGGATCGCCGGTTTCTTTGAGGATCAGGGCGTGCCCGCCCGCGCGGACTTCTTTGAACGTCCCATTCGAGCCCATATAGGCCACTCCGGAACCGATCGCGACCAGACGGTCCTCCTTGAAATCGTCGAACAGCAGGTCCAGGGCCACCGAGTCCGGAACGGCGTTCACGAACTGCACCAGAGGGTCCGGTGCGCTTGAACTGGAGATGCTTCCGCCACAACCCGCCGTCGCAAACAGCGCGACACCGAGCGCGGCCGCCGAGATGGAGCGGACCAACGTTTTCACTGAAGACATACGATACCCCGATGAGGATCGCGCTAGCGCATGGCGCGAAGCGAAGCCA
>JACFNW010000095.1:0-6586 GCA_019454665.1 Fimbriimonadaceae bacterium
TACGCCGCCTTCAGCACGTCGCCCTCGCGCCAAACGCGGCCCTTGCCAACCTCGGGCAACTCCTTCGCGATCGCCTCGACCGTCTGCGGCAACGACAGGATCGTGTACGGCTTGGTCCATGCGGTCAGCGCGAGCGCAACGGCAACACATAGGGAAGCGATCATCGCCTTGGAATACCGCTCCCGAACGCGCCCAAGTTCCGAATCAAGACTTTCTGATAATCATGATTATGACATTATTGGGCCAGGCGAAGCTGAAGTCGGGTCGGTTCGGACTTCTCTTGACCTTGCACCGACCCGAGCAAACTCTAGGCGATCTTGTTGACTGCCGCCAACACGTCGTCGGCGTTCGGGATGCATTCGAGCTCCAAAACGCGCGAATAAGGCATCGGCACGTTCAGCCCACCGACGCGACCGACCGGCGCGTCCAGATCGTCGAAGCACTCCTCGGCAATGCGGGCCGCGATCTCCGCGCCATAGCCGCCGTTCTTCCAATCCTCATAGACCACCACGGCCCGATGGGTCTTGGCCACCGAGGCGAAGATCGTCTCGGTATCCAGCGGCAGGAGCGAACGCACGTCCACGACTTCGGCGCTGATCCCGCGCTCGGCCAATTGCTCCGCAGCGGCCAGGCAAACGTGCACCATGCGGCTGTACGCGATCAAGGACAGGTCCGTGCCTTGCCGCGCGATGCGCGCCTTGCCGAACGGGATCGAAAACTCGCGATCCTCGGGCACGTCGCCCTTGATGCCGTACAGTCCGGGATTCTCCGTGAAAATGACCGGGTTGTCGTCCCGGATGGCCGTCCGCAACAGACCCTTCGCGCAAGCCGGGGTAGCCGGGGCGACCACCTTGAGGCCCGGAACGTGCGCGTACCAGCCCTCCACCGAGTGGCTGTGCTGTGCGCTGAGTTGGTTCGCTGCGCCGCCGGGGCCACGGATGACGAGCGGCACCTTGGCTTGACCGGCCGTCATGTAGTGAATCTTGGCCGCGTGGTTGATGATCTGATCGAGCGCCAGGATCGAGAACGACATGGTCATCATCTCGACGATGGGCCGCAAGCCCACCATGGCGGCACCGATGGCGAAGCCCACGATGCCGGGCTCGACGATCGGCGTGTCCACCACACGGCGCGCGATCCCGGGCACGATAAAGTCGTTCTTCTCGACGCCGTACTTGTCGTACAGGCCTTCGGTCACGCGGAACGTCCCTCGGTAACGACCGATGTCCTCGCCCATCAGGAACACATCCGGGTTCGCGTCCATCTCTTCCACCATCGCTTGGCGGACGGCGTCGCGGTAGGTCATCTCGATGGTCGGCATTAGTGGCCCACCTCCGGAGTCATGTCGGAATACACGTCGTCGTACACTTCGCTGGGGTCTGGGTGCGGCGAATCGTCGGCCTCTTCATAAACGCGTTCGGCCTCGGCCTCGGTCTCAGCGTCAATGGCCTCGATCTTTTCGCGGGTCATCAGGTTGTTCGACGTGAGGTAGTCCATCAGCAAGGCGATGGGATCCCGCTGGCGGGCGGACTCCACCTCGTCCTTGGTGCGGTAGAGCGTCTGGTCGTTGTCGGCGGCGCCGTGGCCCACGAAGCGGTAGGTCATGACCTCCACGAGGTAGGGCTTTTGGTTCTCGCGCACCCAGTCAATGATGCGCTTGGCATCCTGGCGAACCTGCAACAGGTCCATGCCGTCCAGCCGCTCGTGCTTCATGCCGAACGGATAGCCGCGCTTGTGCAGTTCGGTGTCGGCGGCGTGGTATTCGAGTCGCGTCCCCATCGCGAACTCGTTGTTCTCGATGATGAAGATGCAGGGCACTTCGTAAAGGGCCGCCATGTTGAGCGATTCGAAAAACACGCCCGCGTTGGCCGCGCCGTCGCCCAGGAAGTTCAGCGTCACGCGGTCCTCGCCGCGATACTTCGAGGCGAACGCCAGACCCGCGCCGAGCGGCGTGTGGCCACCCACGATGCCCCATCCGCCGAAGAAGCCCCTGGGGATGTCGTAGAGGTGCATCGAACCTCCCTTCCCTCGGCTCAAGCCGCCTCGGCGGCCCATGATCTCGGCCATGCAGGCCACGGGATCGGAGCCCAGCAACAGGGCGTGCGCGTGGTCGCGGTAAGCCGTGATCACATAGTCGTAGCCTTGACGGATCTGGGTCAACCAGCCGACGGCGAGCGCTTCCATGCCGATGTACACGTGGAGATAGCCACCCGCCTTTCCTTGGCGGTACGCGCGCTCGCTGAACCGCTCGAAGTGGCGGATGAAGAGCATGTCGCGGAGAAACTTCTCGAGATCGGCTGGAGATTCGGTGGGGGTCTTGACAGCTTCCTTTGGCACTGGTGTTAGCCTTCCTGCCCGTGATGTTCGGGAGCATCGCGGCGAACGGTCACGGCGTTGGGACCTGCCTCGCAACGCTCCGAATTGTACCAAAAACGTGCCGACGCACCGGGAACCAGGCTCGGCGCGTCGGCGGTAGGATGGTCCATGCGAATCCTCTTCATCGGCGGCACGCGGTGGGTCGGCCACACGATCGCCCAGTTCGCCCTGGAGCGCGGCGACGAAGTGACGTTGTTTCACCGGGGCAGCACGCCGGTCAAGCTCGCGGGCGTCCGCGAAGTGCTCGGGGACCGGGACCATGACCTCGGCCGGCTGGACGGCGCGTGGGACGCCGTGGTGGACACGTGCGGCTACCTTCCCTGCTCCGTACGCCGCTCGATCGAAGCCCTGAAAGACCGCACGGGCCGCTACCTGTTCATCTCTTCCCTCTCGGCCGTAGCCGCGGGATCCCAGCGCGGTTTGGACGAGAACGGCCCGGTCCACACGACCGACGACCCGTGGGCCGAGACGTTCCGCATGGAGGACTACGGCGGCTTGAAGGCGTTCTGCGAACGCTTGGTTCTCGATGCGTTCGGCGATCGCGCCTTGGTCGTCCGCCCCGGGCTGATCGTGGGGCCCGGCGACTACTCGTTCCGCTTCAACTATTGGCCCGTTCGATTCGCCCGAGGCGGGCGCGTCGTCGCCCCGGACCGTAAAGACCAGCCCGTGCAAGCCATTGATGTCCGCGACTTGGGTCGGTTCTGTCTTGATGCGCTCCACTCGGCAAGATCGGGGATCTTCAACGCCACAGGTCCCGCCCGCCCGATGCTCCTCAACGAGTTTTTGGCAGAGGTACGCGATGCCGTGGGTTCCAATGCCCAAATCGAATGGGTCCCGACAGACATCCTCGAGCGGCACAACGTCGAGCCGTGGTCCGACCTCCCGCTGATCCTGGGGTACTCGGGCGACGACGACGGGATGGCCGCGTTTTCGGTCGAGCGCGCCGTTCGGCATGGGCTGAATCTCCGACCGCTTGGCGAAAGCGCCCGCGATGCCCTCGCGGAGTTCCAGTCGCGGGAAGATCAGACGCCGAAAGCCGGCCTGACTCCCGAGCGCGAAGCCGCCATCCTCGCAGACCTCGACGCCTGGGCGCAGACGTGCTAGAGTCGGCCCATGCACTCGTCCGCGACAACCGGATTCGGCCCGTATTACGACGCAGCCGAGCCCAAGCCGCTCCATCCCATCTTGGAAAGCGCACGGCCTTGGCTCACCGGCAACGGTCTGGCTCTCGATCTCGGGGCGGGAACGGGCAAGACGTCCGTCTTCCTGGCCGATCTTGGCTATCAGGTCGTCGCGGTCGAGCCCGATCCCGAGGGCCTCTCCCGTCTGCATGCCAGATGCGAAGGCGACCCGCGCATCACGGTCTGCGAGGCGCGCTTCGAAGACTTCGATCCCCCCAAATGCCAGGCCGCCGTCTCGATCCTGAGCCTGTTCTTTTTGGAGCGATCCCGCTTGGACCCGTTCTTGGAACGGCTGCTGGCCGCGATCGAACCGGGCGGGGTGTTCGTCGGCCAACTCCTGGGCCCAAACGACACGTGGGTGGCCGACGGATGCGCCGGGCACACCCGATCGGACGTGGAAGCCCTGTTCGCCTCGTTCGACCTGCGCGTGTGGGACGAAGTGGAGAAAGACGCAGTCACCGTTCTTGGCGACCCGAAGCATTGGCACGTCCATCACATCGTCGCGACGAAACGTCAGCCGTCGTCCGTTGACATGACCCCTCCGTTGAGGTAGCATCTCGCTGGCTCTCCTCGGAGGCTGTGGAACAACCGCATGGCTCTCAAAGTTCTTGTTTGCGACGACGAACGACATATCGTACGCCTGATCCAAGTCAATTTGGAGCGGCAGGGCTACCAAGTCATCACGGCTTTCGACGGAAAGGAAGGGCTGGAGAAGATTCGGTCCGAAAAGCCGAACCTCGTGGTGCTCGACGTCATGATGCCCTACCTGGACGGCTTCGAGGTTCTCAAGACGCTGCGGCGCGAACCCGAGACCCAGAACCTCCCCGTCATCATGCTCACCGCCAAGGCGCAGGACAAGGACGTGTTCGAGGGCTACCACTACGGCGCCGACATGTACCTGACCAAGCCGTTCAACCCGATGGAGTTGGTCGCCTTCGTCAAGCGCATCAGCCAAGGCAACGACGACACCGGCGGACCCAAGCGATACGATCTTTAGACGGACAGTACGAGCGAGTGAAGACAACGGACGGACTGCGCGAGCAGCCGTCCGTTCTTCTTTGAGCCTTGGTACACTCCCGTAAATCAGCCTTCGGGAAGGACTCCCGAGCCACGCGGCGAACTCAACGCCAATCCATCGCGGACGGATTCAAGATGAACAAGACGCTTCTCCTCGCAACCGCCCTTGCCGTCGGCCTGATCGCCGGATGCGGCGGGCCCTCCTCGTCTGGCGCCACGGCCAGCGAAGCGCCCACGGGCGAAGGCGAACTCAAGGGCGAACTCGAAGTGATGGCCTTCGAGGGTGGCTATGGGATCGACATGTTCCAGAAGGCCGCCGCCGAGTTCCAAGAGCTGCATCCCGATCTCAAGATCACCGTCTCGGGGAATCCCCGCGTCTGGGAGCAGATCCGCCCCCGGATGGTGGCCGGCAACCCGCCCGACCTGATGTTCCCCGGCTGGGGCATGGACCACTGGGCGCTCGTCGCCGAAGACCAGTTGCTCCCGCTCGATGCCGCGCTGGACACCAAGGTCGGCGATGGAACGTGGCGCGACACGTTCGACCCGAACATGCTCAAGCTCTGCCAAAAGGACGGCAAGACCTACATGTTGCCGTACTACATCATGGTGTACGGGTGGTGGTACGACCCCGGCGTGTTCGAGAAGAACGGCTGGACGCCTCCGACCACGTTCAGCGAGTTGCTGGTCCTCGGCGAGAAGATGAAGGCGGCCGGAGTCGCCCCCATGGCGTTCCAGGGCCAATATCCGTACTACATGATCGAGGGCATGCTGTTCCCGTGGGCACAAGGCGTGGGCGGCATCCAGGCCATTGTGGACGCCCAGAACCTGAAGCCCGGTGCGTGGAACTCCCCGGCGTTCCTGAAGGCTGCTCAGATGATTGACGAGCTCAACAAGAAGGGCTTCTTCCTCGCCGGCTCTACGGGCATGAGCCACACGGAAAGCCAAACGCAGTTCCTGAACGGCAAAGCCGCGATGGTCCCCTGCGGGTCGTGGATCGAATCCGAGATGAAGGAGGTCATGCCTCCCGGCACGTCGGTCCAATACATGCCGGTTCCCTTCTCCGAAGGTTCGGGCGACCCGACGGCCCTGCTCATCGGCGTGGAGCCCTGGATGGTCCCCGTTGCCGCCAAGAACCCGAACGCCGCCGTCGCCCTCTACAAGCACATGACGTCGCTGGAGAAGGCCAAGGAGTTCGTCCGCACAAAGGGCACGCTGATGACCATCAAGGGGAGCGACGAGGTCGAACTTCCGCGCGTCCTGCGGAAGCCGGCCGAAACCGTCCGCAACGCCAAGGTGGTCTACGCCAACCTGGTCCGCCAGTGGTACCCGGAGATGTGGAAGGAGTTCGAAGGCGGCATCACGAGCATGCTGAACGGCGAGATCACGCCCCAGCAGTTCGTGGATCGGTGTGAAGCCGCAGCCGAAAAGGCACGGCAGAACAAGGACCTCGTCAAGTACGAGATGTCGCTCTAAGGAACCCGAGACCGATGCGTGGTCGCGGACGAACGGCGTTCATCATCTCCTTTCTGGCGCCTGCTGTGCTGTTCTACGCGGCGTTCGTCTTGTGGCCCCTCGTCCAAGCGTTCCAGTTCTCGACGTACCGGTGGCGCGGCCTCTCGGCGCGAATGACGCCCGTCGGGACCGACAACTACCGTCAACTCTGGGAGGACCAGGCGTTCGCCACAGCCCTGAAGAACAACCTGCTGTTGCTCGTGGAGGCCGGGGTCGTCATCATTGCGTTGGCCCTGATGGTCGCCCACGTGGTTCGAGGCAAGGGGCCGGTCCAGAAGTTCCTGCGCTCGATCTACCTGTTCCCCCAAGTGGTGTCCATGGTCGTGGTCGCGGTCATGTGGCAGTTCATCTTCAACCCGCAGGGCCTGCTGAACGCGGGCCTTCGTGCGGCCGGATTGGATACGCTGACGCGAACTTGGTTGGGCGAGTCGGCGTGGGCGCTCCCCTCGGTCGCCGTCGCGTTCGTTTGGTATGCCGTCGGCTTCTACATCATGCTGTTC
>JACFNW010000095.1:6596-7667 GCA_019454665.1 Fimbriimonadaceae bacterium
GAACTCGACGGCTCCAAGGGTTGGCACCGGTTTTGGCACATCACGTGGCACCTGCTTTGGTCGGTCAAGCGCGTGGCCGTGACGTATCTGGTCATCAACGTGATGAACACGTTTGCCCTCGTCTATCTGATGACGCGCGGCGGACCGGATCGGCGCAGCGAGGTCATGCTGACTTACCTGTACGAGCAGGCGTTCGTGAACTCGAACTTCGGCTACGCCACGGCCCTCGCCGTCGGGAACTTCGTGGTGGTCATGGGCCTTAGCCTGCTCATCCTGTTCCTGTTTCGGCGCAACCCGGTGGAGGCGCGGGCTTGAAGCGGTTCGGGAGCGGGGCGTTCCTGCTGGCCTTCACGTTGTCGGTCTTGCTGCCCCTGCTTTGGGCGCTGATGTCCTCGGTCAAGCCGGGCTCGGAGATTCTCGGCCAGCCATGGGCCCTGCCGTCGGTGCTGCGGTTCGACAACTATGGGCGGGCCTGGGGCGAGGCGGGCATCGGGCGCGCGTTCCTGAACAGCCTGATGGTCACGGTCGGAACGCTCATCGTCCTCCTGCCGATCGGCGCGATGGCGGCCTACGTCCTCGCCAAGTACGCGTTCCGGGGTGCGAAGGCCTTGCTCGCCACATTCCTCGGCGGCATGATGTTCCCGCACTTCCTGGTCATCGTGCCGCTCTTCCTGCTGATGCGCGATCTGCGCATGCTCGACACGGTGTACGGGCTGATCGTGGTCTACATCGCCTACTCGCTGTCGTTCACGGTGTTCGTGCTCGTGGGGTTCTTCGTCAACCTGCCCGACGAACTCGCCGAGGCCGCGATGCTCGACGGGTGCGGGCATGCTGCCACGTTCTGGAAGGTCATGCTCCCGCTCGCCCGCCCGGGCCTGATCGTCGTGGGCATCTTCGACGCGATCGGCCTATGGAACGAATACGGCCTTGCCCTGGTGCTGCTGCCCAGCGAAGCCAACCAGACGCTCCCCGTCGGCATCGCCCGCCTCACCATGACCCAGCAGTACCAATCCGACTGGGGCGCATTGTTCGCCGGCCTGGTCATCGTCATGCTCCCGGTGCTCGTCGTCT
>JACFNW010000096.1:0-626 GCA_019454665.1 Fimbriimonadaceae bacterium
CGCGTCGAGTTCTTCGGCGACACGGTGGAGCGCATCCGCCTGTTCGACCCCCTGACGCAGGACGTCATTGACGAGCCTTCCAAGGTGAGCGTGTTCCCGGCCACCCACTACGTGACGCCATGGGAGCGGCTGGACGAAGTGCTGGAGATGATCACCGCCGAGCGCGACGAGGCCGTGGAGCGGTTCCGCTCGCAGGGCAAGTTCCTCGAAGCCCAACGCCTGGAGCAGCGCGTCAACTTCGACCTCGAGATGATGCGCGAGGTGGGCTTCTGCAGCGGCATCGAGAACTACTCGCGCTACTTCGACGGGCGCGCCGTGGGCACGCCACCGTACACGTTGCTGGACTTCTTGCCGACCGACGCCATCGTGTTCATTGACGAGAGCCACCAGACGATCCCCCAGATTCGCGCGATGTTCAACGGCGACCAACAGCGCAAGGGCGTTCTGGTCGAGTACGGCTTCCGGTTGCCCAGCGCCCTCGACAACCGCCCGCTCAAGTTCGACGAGTTTCGCGACCGCGTGCGCCAGTGCATCTTCGTCAGCGCAACGCCGGGGCCGTTCGAAACCGAAAACGAGTCCAACCGAGTCCAGCAGGTCATCCGCCCGACGTACATTCTCGACCCCGA
>JACFNW010000096.1:636-7571 GCA_019454665.1 Fimbriimonadaceae bacterium
CAGAGATTCAGGTGCGTCCGACGCATGGCCAGATTGACGACCTGATCAACGAGATTCAAAAGCGCATCGCCAAGGGGCAGCGAACGCTCGTCACCACACTCACCAAGCGGATGGCCGAGGACCTCACCAACTACCTGCAGGAACTCGACATCAAGGTCCAGTACATCCACTCGAACGTCCACTCGCTGGAGCGCCCCGAGATTCTGCGCGACCTGCGGCTGGGCGTCTACGATGTGGTCGTCGGCGTGAACCTGTTGCGCGAAGGCCTGGACCTGCCCGAGGTGACTCTGGTCGCGATTCTCGACGCCGACAAGGAGGGCTTCTTACGCTCTGAGACGTCGCTGATCCAGACCATCGGCCGCGCCGCGCGCAACGTGGACGGCACAGTGATCATGTACGCCGACGAGGTCACCGATTCGATGCGCGAAGCGATCGAGGAGACCAACCGCAGGCGCGAGGTCCAGGCGCGTTACAACGAAGAGCACGGTACCCAGCCCACGACCATCGCCAAGGAAGTCCGCGAAACGGTGCGTGCGTACAAGGTGGAAGCGGTCGCCGAGGTGATGGCGCAGTACAACGCCGAGGTGTCGTCCAAGTCGCCGATCCGCGCCGAGGATGTGCCGATCCTGATTGATGCGCTGGAGAAGGAGATGAAGGACCTGGCCAGGGCGATGGAGTTCGAGAAGGCCGCCAAGATTCGCGACCAGATCCAGGGGTTGCGGAAGATGCTCGGCTTGGGCGAAGGTCGTCTTGGCCGCGATCGGCGTCGGCTTCGCCGCCCCGGGCGGTAGAGTGGCCCAGACTGAATCACTCCTATGGGTTCTTGACCTGATCGTATCTAAGAACTGCAGCCCGAATCCGATCTGCATGCGCGTAAACATCGTCAACATCGCCAAGGGGGACGCGTTCCTCGTTCTTCAGCTCATCAAACAGACCAAGGTACTTCTGTTTTTGGCCGTTGAAATGAAGGCGGGCGATTGGCTTCCGGTTGTTGTCGTCCAGCAGGATGGCGAAGTAGCTCTTCTGATCGCGGTGGTTCACCCGACGAACATCAACTATGTCTCTCAATATCGCCTTAACGATGTAGAATGCTTCCAGCTCTTCCTCAGTTGTCACGATATCGGAGCTCTTGTCCTGCTTGCTCTCGGAGTCCACAAACTCGGCGGCGACCTTCGTTTCAAACGCAACATTCGAAGTTGAGGCACCCAGCGCACTCTTGAGCTTCTCGCTCAATCGATCGGAGACGAACTCAGCGAATGCCTTACGCGTCAATTGGGTGAATTGCTCCCTCAATGCGGGAGTAAGGCGCGCAATTCCTATGCCGTTCGCGCAGAATTTGACGAACTCGTCGCTCGGCGTGATCATCTGCTGCCCCAAGAGACTCTTGATTTCCCGCATGAACTTCAGTTCATTTGCAGTAGAGAGCACGGCGTCAAGATCAAACGCGGACTTTGACAGCTTCTTGAGCTCAGGAATGAGCGATTCAGGGAAGTCCGTGACTTTGAAAACGAGGAACGGCTTGGAGTCCATCTTGTTTGGTGCCTCCAAGTCTGTAAAGAAGCGATATTCGATTCCATTCGTGAGAACGGCCAGTCGGCATGGTGTGCATGCAAAGTACCGAAAGAGCTGGCTGGCATGTTCAGCCTCCAAGTTCGTACCGTGGTGTTTGCACTCAAACAGCATAATCGGCTGACCATCCCGAAGAATGGCATAGTCAATCTTCTCGCCCTTTTTCAGACCCACGTCAGCCACCAACTCTGGAGTCACCTCCATCGGGTCGAAGACGTCATAACCAAGAGCCGTGATGAACGGCATGATGAACGCGTTCTTCGTCGCTTCTTCAGTGCTCACCGCATCACGGGTCTTCTCAATCCTGATGGCGATTGCGCGGATGTCGTCAATGAGATCGGGCATGCGTGGCCTTCCTTTGGCATAGGATACGGCAAAGCAATCGCCGATGTCTACGGGATCGCGCATAATTGAGCACATGAAGGTTGTGGTGTTCGGCGCGAGCGGACGAGTGGGTCGGCGGATGGTCGAATACGCCCTGGACGCCGGACACGAGGTGACGGCGTTCGTGCGCCACCCGATCGAACTGCGGGACCACCCCAAGGTGGGTGGGTTCCGCGTCGAGGTGGGCTCGATCCGCGAGCGCGAAACGGTCACCCGCTCGATGACGGGCCAGGAAGCCGTGTTGTCGGCTCTCGGCATGCCGCGCATAGACCTGCCTTCGCGCCTGCTTTCCAACGCGATGAAAGCGATCGTGGCCGCGATGCGCGCCCGCGACGTTCGAAGGATCGTTGCCGTCGGCAATGGTGGCGTGCTCGATCGGCGCAGCGGCGGGCCGGTGTTCCGGTCGCCCAACTTCCCCGCCGAGTACTTCCATGTGGCGAACGACCACTACCGCGCCCTACGCGTATTGGAGAAGACGGCCCTGGATTGGACCTTCGCCTGCCCGGCCACCATGCCGTCGGGCGAACGAACCGGCAAAGCGAAGGTCGAGGTGGACCATATGCCCGACGGCGAGTACCGCGTGTCGGTCGAGGACGTGGCCGCGTTCTGCGTCGCCGAGTTGGCAGCTCGGGAGCACCTGCGTCAGAAAGTCGGCCTTTCGTATTGACGGCGGGCGGGAGGGGGAGCGGCGCCCCGCCTCTCGGCCCGCCGCCCAACCTCAGATGATCCCTTGCCGACGCAACTCGGGATAGTGGCAGGCCTTGAACTTCTTGCCGCTGCCGCAGGGGCAGACGTCGTTGCGGCCGACCTTCTTCCAGTCGATCCCGGCGAGCGACGACGCCGCCACGGGCGCAGCCGTCGCCACCGGCGAACCGACGCCGGCGCTGGTCAGCACCTCGTCGTCCACGCGCATCATCTGGGGCGCCTCTTCGACGGGCGGCGCAGGCTCGGGCGTCGCTGGGCGCTGTTGCAGCGAGGCGTGGAAGATCATCCGGACGGCCTGATCCCGAATCCCGCGCAACGTGTGCTGGAACAGGTTGAACGTCTCTTTCTTGTAGGCGATCAGCGGGTCCATCTGGCCGTAGCCGCGCAGGCCGATGCCCTCGCGGATGTAGTCCACCATCTGCAGGTGGTCCATCCACTTGTCGTTGATGGCCCGGAGCATGACCGTCTGCTCGACCACCTTGGAGACTTCGCCCAACTCCTCCAGCTTGGCCGCGAACGCTCGTTTGGCGATGTCCGAGACATACTCCTCCAACCGCTCGCCGCTGTGTTGCGCCAGGTCCTCGGGCGAGGTGTAGTCTAGGGCGGGGAGCACTTCGTTGAGCTCGTTGAACAAGCCCTCGTAGTCGGTGTACCACGCACCGTTGTCGTCCACGCCGACGGCGTTACGGACGAGTTCGACCACCAGTTCGCCGGTCTGCTTTTCGAGGTCCTCGCGGCAGTCCTTGCCGAGGAGCACTTCGCGTCGCCAGCCGTAGATGTGTTCGCGTTGGGCGTTGAGGACGTCGTCGTATTCCAGAACGTGCTTTCGGGCCTCGAAGAAGTGGTTCTCGATGCGCTCCTGCGTCTTCAGGATCATTTTGGAGAGGAACTTGGCCTTGACCTCTTCCATCGGCGGCCACTGCTTGAGCAGCGGGTTCTCGAGCATCTTCGCGTTGAAGATCTTCCAGAGTTGGTCTTCGAGCGAGACGAAGAAGCGGCTCTCGCCGGGGTCGCCTTGTCGGCCCGATCGGCCGCGCAACTGGTTGTCAATGCGTCGGCTTTCGTGGCGTTCGGTACCGAGAATGTACAGGCCGCCCAGCGCCCGGACCTCTTCGGCGGCGAGGCTGCGTTCTTGGTCGTCCAAAGGCAGCGGGGGCGCGGCGCGCTCCTTGCCGCCTCGGCGGAAGCTCTTGAACGTGCTGGCGTATTCGTCGCCGATCTCGTCGCCCGCGCTCAGGGCCTGGCGGACCTGCTCGTCCACCACGCGCCCGCCGAGCAGGATGTCCACGCCTCGGCCCGCCATGTTGGTGGCGATGGTGACCGCAGCCTTGCGGCCCGCTTCAGCGATGATCGCGGCTTCCTTTTCGTGGAACTTCGCGTTCAACACGTTGTGGGGGATGCCATGGGAGAGGGCCTCTTCCAAGTATTGCCTGGCATCGCCGCTCAATTTGAACTGGTCCAGAGCCCAATCGAGGTTTTCGGCCGAATGCGGGTCGCCGCTCAGGCCTTCGCTGGCCATGAACTGTTTGAAGGAGTTCATGGACGTGTCGGCCAGCGGTGTGTTCACCAGGTTGTTCGCGCTCTGTTTGTCCTTGATGGACTTCGTGTTCTCGACGGCGTCGCGGAGCCGGACGGCGAGCAACAGCTTCTGGAGCATCTCGGCCGTGAGCCGCGTCGAGACGCGCTCGGTCATTTCGATGGAACGCGTGCCGACCAGAACGGGCTGCTGCTTCGTATAGAGGCGCAGGATCTCCCAGGCGATGCCGCGGAACTTGGCCTCCTCGGTCTTGTAGATCACGTCCTCTTGGTCCTTGCGGATCATGGTGCGATGCGTGGGGATGCACACCACGTCGAGGCCGTAGATCTTGCGGAACTCGTCTTCTTCGGTCTTGGCCGTACCGGTCATGCCGGCCAGCTTGTTGTAGAGGCGGAAGAGGTTCTGGAACGTGATCGTCGCGACGGTCTGGCTCTCGCGCTGGATCGGCACGTTCTCCTTGGCTTCGAGGGCCTGGTGCAGACCATCCGAGAAGCGGCGGCCGAACATCATGCGGCCCGTGTTCTCGTCCACGATGACGACCTCGTTGCCGCGGACCACGTAGTCCACGTCCCTCTCGAACAGGGCGTACGCTTTGAGGCTCGCGTTGACGTGGTGGAGCACCTTGGGGTCGTCGGCGATGTTGCCCATCTGCATGGACTCCTCGATGAAGTCCATGCCTTCTTCGGTGAGGCTGGCGCTGTGGTTCTTCTTGTCGGCGGTGTAGTGGACCTCGCGTTCCAGCGTTTTGACCACGCGGTCAATGACCTTGTACATCGAGGTGTCTTCGGTCGAGGGACCGCTGATGATGTGCGGGGTTCGCGCCTCGTCAATCAAGATCGAGTCCACCTCGTCAATGATCGCGAAGTTCAACTCGCGCATCACCAACTGCTCGACGCTGAACGCCATGTTGTCGCGCAGGTAGTCGAATCCGAACTCGTGGTTGGTGCCGTACGTGATGTCGAACGAATAGGCTTCGCGCCGCGAGCACGCCACCAGGTTCATGTAGCGCGGGTCGGGGTGTTCGGCGCCGGGGACGTATTGGTAGCTGCCGCCCAACTCGTCCGAATCGGCGGATTGGCCCTGGATGATGCCGACAGTCAGACCGAGGAAGTGGTAGATCGGGCCCATCCAGACGGCGTCGCGGCGGGCGAGGTAGTCGTTCACCGTGACCAAGTGGACGCCGCGCCCGGTGAGCGCGTTCAAGTAGATCGGGGCCACGGCGACGAGCGTCTTGCCTTCGCCGGTCTTCATCTCGGAGATGCGGCCTTGGTGGAGCACGACGCCGCCGATCATCTGCACGTCGAACTGGCGCATCCCAAGCGTGCGCTTGCTCACCTCGCGAACCACGGCGAACGCTTCGGGCAAGATGTTCTCGAGTTTTTCGCCACGGGCGAGCCGCTCCTTGAACTCGGGGGTCTTGGCCTTGAGTTGGTCGTCGGTGAGCGCGGCGGTCGCCGATTCGAAGTCGTTGATCTGGGCGACGATGGGCTGGATGAGCTTGACGTCTTTGTCGCTGGTGTCGAAAAGTTTGCGTAGGAAGTCCATGAGAATCGGTCTGGGGTGCCGTAAACGGCGTCGGGGCGCGGATGCGCGGGCGTCGAGCGTGGGAAGCTACGCTCGGGGACCGGCGCGATCGTTCCAGGCCGTTCCGAACCCGTGCGGCACGCCCGAAGTCGGCTGGCTCCGAGGGAGGGGGACCGCCAACTCCGTCGGAAGAATCTGGGGCGACTCGGTCTGCCGGGTTTGAAGCAGGAACCACGCCTTGGCCAGCGCTCTGGCCTCTTCAGACTCGAATTCGGCGCTGTCGCCGTCTCGCTCGGCATGGCTGGCGATCTGAACCGCTTGCAGGGCCCAGTGAATGCGCACCGGGTCGAGACTGCCGCCCGAGGCGGCCGACCCTTGCACGAGCATCAGCAACAGAACAGGAAGCAGGGGAAACACGCTTCAGCGGCTATTATGGCGCATCCATCGGGCGACGTCAGGGTCGGTACCCTGCGGCGCGTCAGTCGTCCGGCAAGCAAACGCGCCTGCTTCGCATAGGCGACGCTGCACCGAATCGGGACTGACGCTAGAGGCGGCAGCCACCCGCGACGGGTGATGCCTGCGAACCGATTGACTTGGAGGAAATCGCGGAAAATCGGTGATTCGCCAAGGGCGCATCGGACTTATACTGAGCGCAACCTAGAGACGCCCGGCTTGGCCGCTGGGTCGAGACCGAGCGCAGGAGGACTTGTGAAACAACTGCACCGCGCGCCTCGGTTGGGCGCATCCGCCTTGGGCCTTTGGGTCAGCGCCATCGCATGGCCCCTGGCCGTCACACCGCTTACGACCATCTCGCCGCCCTCGGCGATCGGCAACGCGTTCGTTCGGATCACCGCCGAGGACTCGTCGGGTTCGTCCTACGGAGGGACGGGTTCGGTCATCTCGCTGCATCCCGATGCCTCGGGCCCGGCTGGCTGGTTCTGCGTGCTCACCGCGGACCACGTCGTCACGGTCAACGCCGGCGCTATGGGGTCGGCGTTCACCGTCGCGTTCGGCAACGAAGGTGCGGGAGGCCTCTCGTTTGAAACGGCGACTCACACGATCAACGTGCTTGGAGGACCCGCCAACGGCTCGGATCGGGTGGACCTGGCCGTCATGGGCATTCGAGTCCCCGACTTGTCCGCTCTCCCGTCCATGGTCATGCCTGAACTGGGAACCGTCGATGACGGAACGACGATCTACATGGCCGGCTACGGCG
>JACFNW010000097.1 GCA_019454665.1 Fimbriimonadaceae bacterium
CTCGTGCATCCCGAACCGGATCAGGGAATGGGATCCTCGCTCGCGATCGGGGCCGCCTGGGCCGCCCAAAACCACCCGGAGGCGGGGTTGATGGTTGTCCTGGCCGATATGCCCTGGCTGACCGCCGGAGACCTAGACATTTTGGTTGCCGCATTCGGATTCGCCGAAGGGAAGGACATCGTCGCGCCCGTCACGGACGGCAAACGCGGCCACCCTGTGCTGTTTCCCGCAGACTTGGTCCCCGAACTGGCGGTTCTCACGGGCGACCGCGGCGCGCGCGACGTGATCGAGCGAAACGCCGTCCGGGTCAGCGAAGTCCGCACCCCGATCGCAGCGTTTCTGCGCGATGTTGACGAACCGGCGGATCTGGGCTGATCGGGTGCCTATAATGGCGGCATGACCCGCCGCGAGTTCATGGTTGCCGGAATCGGCCTCGTCGCCTTTCGGGATGAGACGTTGGACGTCGTCGCCAACCTGGTCGCCAAGACCACGCCCACTGCTCGGGACGAGGACTTCTGGTCGCAAGTCCAGCAGGCGTTCGCACTCGACCGCAACATCGTGAACCTGAACAACGGGGGCTGTTCGCCGTCGCCCCGCATCGTGCAAGACGCTCTGCGCCGCCAGATCGAGTACGCGAACCAGGCGCCCAGCTACTTCATGTGGCGTCACCTGGAGCCCGAGATCGAGTCCGTGCGCATCCGTCTGGCCAAGACGTTCGGCGTGGACACCGAGGAAATCGCCATCACGCGCAACGCCAGCGAATCGCTGGAGACGTGCCTCTTGGGGATAGATCTTCGCGCGGGCGACGAAATCCTGACCACCGACCTCGACTACCCGCGCATGATCGCGACCATCAAGCAACGCGAGCGGCGCGAGGGCGTGAAGATGGTCACCGCGCCCATGCCGGCGGTCCCGCAACGCCACAGCGAACTCGTCCGGCCGATCGAAGAGCGGATCACGGCCCGCACCAAGATGATCCTGATCTCGCACGTATCGTTCCTGAACGGCCAGATCTTCCCCGTCAAGGCCATTTGCGAACTTGGGGCGAGCCGAGGCATCCCGGTCATCGTGGACGGCGCGCACGCGTTCGCCCAGTTCCCCTTCAAACACAGCGACCTCGCCTGCGAGTACTACGGCGTTTCGCTCCACAAGTGGTTGATGGCCCCGGTGGGAACGGGTTTGCTGTACGTCAAACGCGAGCGCATCGGAGGCGTCTGGCCGTTGATGGCCGCCAACGAACCGCAGAAGGACGACGTCCGCAAGTTCGAGGAGATCGGCACCCACCCGGCCGCAAACCACAACGCCATCGGCGAGGCGCTGACGTTCCACGAGATGATCGGCGCGGAGCGCAAGGCCGACCGCTTCCGCTACCTGCGCTCGATATGGACCGAGCCGCTTCGGGCCGAGAGGAACGTGCGCTTCTCGACCAACCTCGCGCCAGAGCATTCGTGTGCGCTGACCACGGTGGAGATCGCCGGCATTCCGCCCGTCGAACTCGCGGACTGGCTGTTCAAGAAGCACCACATCTTCGTCACGACGATTGACACGCCCCCGGTGCGCGGCATCCGAGTGACGCCGAACGTGTACACCACGCGGCAGGAGATCGAGAGATTCCGGGACGCGATGCTGGCCGCCGCGCGCAACGGCATCGCGGGCTAGCGTTGGCGGGCGGCTTGCCGCTGGCGGATGGCGGTGGGAGCGACTTGTCCCGTGCACGGCCAGGCTTCTGGCATCAACCGTCGTCCAGAACGCAGGGCGACGCCGCGCCGCCGTCGGCCAAGGGCCCGAACCCATGGACGAGCCGAATCGAGAGGTCGGAAGCTGGGAGTGAGGGAAGGCGCCCCGTGTGCCATAATCTTGCATCGTTTTGCGGTGTTGCGAACGAAATGCGAAGACGCTGCCGGGCATAGCCATGTCCGCGGCGTTTTTTACTTTCGGCTCATGATCCGCTTGGCCCGCCCCGTCGCAAGGAAAAAAGCACCCCTATGACACCCAAGGAAGCGCTCGCTTATCTCGCGGAACACGAAGTTCAGTTTGTGGATGTTCGGTTCACCGACCTGTTGGGCACGTGGCAGCACTTCAGCCTGCCCGCGCATCAGATCACCGAGGACACGTTCGAGGACGGCCTAGGCTTCGATGGCTCGTCCATTCGCGGCTTTCAGGCGATCAACGAGTCCGACATGCTGTTGGTTCTCGACCCGACCAGCTTGTTCATCGACCCGTTCACCGTTCACCCCACGGCCTGCATCTTCGCGAACGTCGAAGACCCGATCACGCGCGAGCCGTACTCCCGCGACCCGCGCTACGTCGCCAAGAAGGCCGAGGAGTACCTGAAGTCCACCGGCATCGCCGACACGGCTTACTTCGGCCCCGAAGCCGAGTTCTTCGTGTTCGACAGCCTCGCGTTCGACGTGACGCCCCACAAGATGGGCTTCAAGCTGGACAGCGAAGAGGCCCCGTGGAACGCCTCGAAGGAGGATGGCCCCGGCTATCCGCTCAAGCCCAAGGGCGGCTACTTCCCCTGTGCCCCCAGCGACAAGCTCCAGGACCTGCGCAGCGAGATGGTGCTCAAGATGATGGACATCGGCATTGACGTCGAAGTCCATCACCACGAGGTCGCGTCGGCCGGCCAGTGCGAGATCGACATGAAGTTCGACACGCTGCTCAAGATGGCCGACGACCTGCAGAAGTACAAGTACGTCGTGCGCCAGACGGCCGCCGAGAACGGCTACGTGGCCACGTTCATGCCGAAGCCCCTGTTCGGCGACAACGGCAGCGGCATGCACATCCACATCTCGCTGTGGAAGAACGGTCAGACGTGCATGTACGACGAGTCGGGCTACGCGGGCCTTTCGAACGAGGCGCGTTGGTTCATCGGCGGCCTGCTCAAGCACGCTCCATCGCTGCTCGCGTTCACGAACCCCTCGGTCAACAGCTACCGCCGCTTGGTCCCGGGTTACGAGGCGCCGATCAACTTGATCTACTCGCAGCGCAACCGCTCGGCCTGCGTCCGCGTGCCCATGTACAGCAAATCGCCCAAGGCGAAGCGCGTCGAGTTCCGCATTCCGGACCCGCTCGCGAACCCGTACCTGGCGTTCTCGGCGTGTCTGATGGCCGGCCTGGACGGCATCCAGAACCGCATCGAGCCGCGCGCGCCAATGGACAAGGACCTGTACGAACTGCCGCCGCTCGAAAAGGCCCAGATTCCGCAGACGCCCGGTTCGCTCCGTGCCGTGCTGACCTCCTTGGCCAACGATCACGACTTCCTGCTGAAGGGCGACGTGTTCACCAAGGACCTCATCGAGACCTACATCGAGTACAAGCTCTTGCACGAGTGCGACGCCGTGGACCTGCGGCCCCACCCGTACGAGTTCTATCTGTACGCCGACCAGTAAGGGCTCTTCCGCTTCCTGGCACAAAGGGCGCGCCTCCGGCGCGCCCTTTTGCATCTAGAATCAGGGCGTGACTCTGGAGTTCAGCGCCGAAGCCATCGAATGGCGGGGGCCCGCGCCGTTCGTGTACGTGCCCGTCCCGCCGGAGCCATCCGCCGACATCAAGGCCATCTCCAACCGAGTGACCTACGGCTGGGGCGTGATTCCAGTGACGGTCCGGATCGGGCAAACCGTGTACAAGACCTCGCTTTTCCCCAAGGACGGACGGTATCTCGTGCCCGTCAAGGTCGCGGTGCAGCGAGCAGAGGGTGTCGGGGTCGGCGACTGGGTTTCGGTGTGGCTCGAGATCTAGCCCTTCTGGTCCAAGCGCTCGTTCATCGCGGCCACTTTGGTCTTCAGCGCCTCGGCGTAGGCATCCAACTGGGCGGCGAGTTCGGGGTCGGAAGCCGCGAGGATGCGCACGGCCAGCAGGCCCGCGTTGGCTCCGTTGCCGATGCCGACGGTGGCCACGGGGACGCCCGCCGGCATCTGAACGATCGAGTGCAGCGAATCCACGCCCGAGAGCGCCGTGGTGCGGACGGGGACGCCGATCACGGGCAGCGTGGTCAACGAGGCCACCATGCCGGGCAGGTGCGCCGCGCCGCCCGCTCCGGCGACGATCACGCGCAGCCCTCGGCTCCGAGCCGTCTGGGCGTATTCGACCATGGCCTCCGGGGTGCGGTGGGCGCTGACCACGCGCACCTCGTGCGGGATGCCGAAGTCGGCGAGCACCTGGGCGGCGGGGGACATCGTCTCCAGGTCGGAGTCGCTGCCCATGATGATGCCTACGATCGGGGCTTCAGCCACGACCGCAATGTACCTTCGTCGTGGCATACTCCAAGCTCGATCGGATGAGTCAGAGCGAAACCAGCATCGGCATTGTGGGGCTTGGGCTGATCGGCGGATCGGTGGGGTTGGCGGCGAGTGCGGCCGGCTGGCATGTGCTGGGCTACGATCCTGTTCGCGAGACGCGCTTCGCCGCCGAGGGCCACGCCGTGGATCGCGCCGTGTTGGACCCGCTCGACTTGTGCGAGTGCGACGTTGTGTTTGTGGCCGTGCCGCCTCCCGCGACCGTTGAGGCGTTGGGCGTTCTTCGCCACGCGTGCTCGGTGCTTACGGATTGCGCCAGCGTCAAGGGACCCATCGCCGAGTGGGCGGTGCAACAAGACGAGGACGCCCTGCGGCGGAGGCTGGTCCCCGGGCACCCCATGGCCGGCCACGAACAGGGCGGGCTCCAGCATGCGCGGGCCGATCTGTTCAGGGGCGCGCCTTGGTTGCTCACGCCGATGGCCCAGACCGATCCCCGAGCGACCGAGTTGGTGGAGCAGACCGTCCGCGCGTTTGGCGCGGAGCCCCGGCGGCTCGAGGCGCGGGAGCACGACCGCATCGTGGCACGCGTCAGCCACCTGACCCATGCCGTGGCGAGCGCATTGGCTCTCGTCGCGGGCGACGACGCCCGATTCGGGGGCGGCTCGTGGAGGGATGGGACACGGGTGGCCGGAGCCTCCCCTCCCATGTGGCGGGACATCCTCTTGATGAACCACGCCGAGGCCGCCGAGGCGCTCGAAGCGTTGATCGCGCAGCTTGAATCCGTGCTGTCGAAGGTGCGTTCGGGGGATGCGGAAGGGCTTGAGTCCTATTGGGAGGAAGCTCGAAAGACCAAACACGGGATGCAAACGCCCTAGGTTTGAACCTGAGCCCGGCGCATCGTCAATCCAGGCCAAACTCCATCATTTTGTGCAAATACGGTCGTGTGCGGGACTGTCTGAATGAGACCGAGATGACCGCATTACTTGGAATCGCTTTCGTTTCCACCGCGGCGTTCGCCCCCCTGCCTGCCCACAGCCCTGGATGCGCGTTCGCTAACCTGCCCCCCCTCCAAGAGGCCCAGGCGCAGGACATGAAGCTGTGGCCCAACAGCGCCCCGATCGAGGCGCACGAAAAGGAGGTCCATTTGACGAACATCCGCCAACTGACCTTCGGAGGGCAGAACGCCGAGGCCTACTGGAATCTGGACGGCACGAAGATCACGTACCAGACCAAGCAGCCGGGCTTCCCGGACGAGCAGATCTTCACCATGAACGCCGACGGCTCGGGCAAGCGGCTCGTGAGCACCGGCAAGGGGCGCTGCACGTGCTCCTACTTCACTCCCGACGGTCGCTACATCTACTTCAGCTCCACCCACGAGCTCAACGAAGGTCCCCAAGCCCCGGTGGACATGAGCAAGGGCTACGTGTGGAAGGTCAATCCCCAGTTCAGGCTTTACCGCAGCCGACCCGATGGCAGCGGGCTCACCCAGATCCTCGCCCGCGACGGCTACATCGCCGAGACCACGATCGCCCCGGACGGCTCGTACATGACGTTCACGGGCTCGTTCGACGGCGACCTTGAAATCTACCGGGCTTCGCTCGACGGCTCGAAGGTGGTCCGACTCACCAACGAGCCCGGCTACGACGGCGGCCCGTTCGTGAGCTGGGACGGCAAGCACATCGTGTACCGCCGCGACCTGATCGAATCCAAGGAAGAGTTGGACGACTATAAGGAACTGCTTCGGCAGCACATGGTCCGCCCCAGCAAGCTGGAGATCTGGATCATGGACGCCGACGGCAAGAACAAGCGCCAGGTGACCAATCTGGGCTGCGCTTCGTTCGCGCCGTTCCTTCACCCCGACGGCAAGCGCATCATCTTCTGTTCGAACTACGGCGACGGACGCGGGCGCGAGTTCGACCTGTATATGATCAACGTGGACGGCACGGGCTTGAAGCAGATCACGTTCACGGGCGAGTTCGACGGATTCCCCATGTTCACCCGCGACGGCAAGAAGCTGATCTTCGCCTCGAACCGCAACGGCAAGGTGCGCGGCGAGACCAACCTGTTCACCGCCGACTGGGTGGACTGAGTCTTTTAGCCCAAGCGGTCCGTCCTAGAGGTTGAGCCAATGGATTGGAGTCGCTTGGGCTAGGACGGCCCGATTTGCTTTGGCGCGGCTTCCAGCTCGTCGAGCAGTCGGGCCATTTTGTTGACCAGTTCGCTGTTCGTGGCCACGCGGGCGCATCCGGCGCGGCGACCGATTTCCAGCTTGTCTTCCTCTTTGTGGCCCGCATGGCCGATGACTTTGACGCCGCGCGCGGTCAGTTCGCGGCACACGGCCTCGGCATCGGGGTCTTGGGCGAGGTTCAATAGGGCGACGTCGGGCCGGCCTTCGGCTGGAGGTGCGGGGTGGACCGTGGCCTGGTGTCCGAGGGCGGTGGCCATGTTCTTGAGGCGCGTGCTCCAGAGGAGGTTCCTCTCGATGATCCAGATGGTCATGGCAGGGATGATGGCACTCGCGGGTCCCAAAGGATTCAAGACGTGCGGGACGGGCCAGATTTGTCGGGATTTTCGTCCTCCCCCTTGACATTGGGTCACGGACCGGCCTATAATTTCCCTTGCGCCTCCTTCGGGAGCCGCCGCACGTTGAAAGCTCAATATCGTGCAAATCGCTTTATGCGAACTCATTGAGTTCATGGCGAGGTTCCAGATTCTGCGGGCATGTCCCGGTGAAGCTGGTCGCGCAGGTAAGGGCGCAATCTCGCAAAAAACCATTCGAACACTCCACTATGGAGGACTCGATTCCTTCGGAGAGTTTGATCATGGCTCAGGACGAACGCTGGCGGCGTGCCTAAAACATGCAAGTCGAACGTCCCCCTTCGGGGGGTAAGTGGCGAACGGCGGAGTAATACATGAGGAAGCTGCCTCGAAGACTGGGATATACGGTCGAAAGACCGGGCAATACCAGATGTGGCTCCAGAAGGGCATCCTTTTGGAATCAAACGGCGCAAGTCGCTTCGAGAGGCTCTCATGGCCTATCAGGTAGTTGGTGGGGTAACGGCCTACCAAGCCTACGACGGGTAGCGGGTCTGAGAGGACGATCCGCTCGAGTGGGACTGAGACACGGCCCACACACCTACGGGTGGCAGCAGTTGGGAATCTTGCACAATGGGGGCAACCCTGATGCAGCGACGCCGCGTGGAAGACGAAGGCCCTAGGGTCGTAAATTCCTTTTGTCGAGGAAGACTTAGGACGGTACTCGACGAATAAGCACCGGCTAACTACGTGCCAGCAGCCGCGGTAATACGTAGGGTGCAA
>JACFNW010000098.1 GCA_019454665.1 Fimbriimonadaceae bacterium
GATTCGCCTGATTCGATTCGCATGGCTACGCATGTCCAGACGGTGGCACACGGTAGCATAGGAATCATCCATCCTCCGGGCGGAGGCGAGGTGAACAAGAACAAGGTGGTCGCCGCTGTCCAAGCTGGATTGCCGACTGAAAGGCCCCCGCTTCAGTTTGCCTTCGTGATGAGTTGCAAGCCGTTCGCCAATGCCGAGTTCGGCGATGCTTACCTCGCTGGGGCTCCAGCGACCGGAAGGGCGGCATTGGGCTTCAAGGTCACGATTCATGCGTCGCAAATGCGAGTTTTTTGCACAACGCTGTATGCCGAGCTCAAAGCGGGCTGGGACGTTTTGAAAGCTGCTCAGCTTGCATTTGCCGCAACATGGCCCGGCGGAGACGAGCGAAGTCCCACCTTCGAATCTGTCGTGAAGGTTTGTGGAGACCCCTATGCGAAGTCAGGGGAGCCTATCGGGGCAGTTTCAACAGCGCCTATCCCGATTGGGTGTATGCTTCGGAGGAAGCCTGAAATGACAACTCTAGCAATGGTGGCATTTGCCCTGACGCCTTTCCATGTAGACGACTCTGTTGAAGTCGCATCCCGGTTCCTGGAGCGTTGCGGTGTATCGCCTGGAAAGGCTACGCCAATCCAAGTGCTCCACGATGATGCGGAGCGGACGACGTTGGTGATCTTCGAGCACGCGACGGTAAAAGTTCTCGAGGGTGGGACGCCTTATTGGTTGCAGAACAACCTTGCAGCCCGTCACCGTGTTTCACGAGGCTCGGTGAGGACGGCAGAGTACATCCAGTCGGCGAGTGATCTCAATGGCAGGTTGCACCCATTGGCGTTGCGTCTTGGAGTCCCAGCGGAGTGGCGCATCACGCAGACGTCCTTTCGCATGGACGAGCCAAAGGAGCCAGGCACCTTTGGCGACGATGCGTTGGCTATGGTCACTCTGTCCGAGCATCTGCATGGCCACCCCATCTTTGGCTATGGGAACTTTGCCCGACTTGAAGTGGACCCTGTTGACGGCACCCTACTGGAGTTCGCTTTCCTCCGGCAAGCCAAGCCAGTCGAAGGCCCCTTCGTGCTCACGCCCGAGCAGGCGGCGGCCATCGCAAACCAAGTCTATCGCGCGGAGCGCCACCTGATTCCGGAGAGTCTGGACAACCCTGTGCCGCACGAGGTCCAGAAAGGATACGGAACGGATCAAAAGCACGGCAAGATCCCCCAGGGCGTTCGCAAAGACCTGCCCGCCGTGCCCGCATACCGAGTGAGCTACGAGGGCGAGACGAACCCCTATGTGGTGGTGGATGCGGGGAGCGGGGCCGTGCTGTGGCGGTCGTGGCGCTTGATCACGCCGAAGCATCCGGACGGCGACTGACGGGCTCGCCTGGGCCTCATTCCTGACTTCCGAGTCCAGATGGGGTATGTTCTGGGCACAGATGGTGGATGGAGCCAAGCCCGGTTCTGGGTTGACTCGTCGTGATTTCATGGGTGCCGCCGCAGTCGTCGGCATGGCCTCCGTGACCGGATCCGGGTGGCCGCTCGCCGCCGCAAAGGACAAGACTATGGATGTGAAGCTCGTCGCCGTTCCCGAATCTCTCCCCGAAAAGGTCTTCACCACCGAGCGCGTCGGCATCTCGCGCAAGACGCACGAGGAGCACCTGAAGCTCTGGCAGGGCTACGCCCGCAAGACCAACGAGATCCGCCAGAAGCTCGCGGCGATCGATACCGACCCCGCCAAGGCGAACCAGATCTACAGCGACATCCGCGCCCTGAAGGCCGACTACTCGTTCGCCTACGAGGGCCTGATCAACCACAACGTCTACTTCGACACGATCGGCGGCGCCGGCGGCCCCGCCACGGGACGCATCGCCACGCTCATCGAGGAAGCCTACGGCAGCTTCGAGGCCTGGGTCCAGGACCTGAAGGCGACGGGCATGGGTGCGCGCGGCTGGGTCTTCACGGCCTACGACCACGAGGAGAAGCGCCTTTTCAACTACCTGGGCGACGCCCAAAACACGTTCCCCATTTGGAGCCACACGCTGGTTCTGGCGCTGGACGTGTACGAGCACGCCTACTATCTGGACTTCGGTACGGCCCGCGCGAAGTACCTGGACGCGTATGTCCAGGTCATCGACTGGAACGCCGTCAACGCCCGCCTGGGCTGACTTGGCGATTCTCGTGTGCGACCCTCTGGTGGCTTGGCCGCTGGAGGGTCGTTTGACTTTAGGCGAGGTAGCGGAAGTTCGCGGGCGAGACGAGTGCGGATGTTGACGAGGCGCGCTGCCACTCGCGGCAGACGGCGGCAGGGTTACCAACTGCCGCTCGCCGGCGGCGGCCACCAACCGGAGACTTGAAGGAAACACGCCTCCTCTTGGTCCTCGGGTGCCCACCAGCGGGCGAGGGAGAGCCGAACCAGCGATCCGACTGCGACGACGACCGGGATTGGCCTTTGTGCTCCGACATAGATCACGCGAGCGGTCCCGATTCGGAAGTAGTCGCGTTCGCCAATCACTTCGTGGACCAGCGGGCGATGGGCGACCCAGAACTGAGTGGAGAAGTTCGGAACCTTCCCGTGGCGGATGGCAAGACTATTCCGCGAAGTCCTACAGAGGCACTTCTCAAAAAGCGGGACACCTCCCTTGCGCGCCACATGGACGTTGCGGCAGATGTCGGCAGGGAGGTCACCAGTGTAGCGTCCCAATTGCACCAGGTGCGAGATTCTGAAGTCCTCGGTGTGGGGCAGCACGACCTGAGCGGGCCGAGCGCCTTCGACTTCGCAGACGGAACCAACGTTCAGAGGAGTGTCCGTCGGCCAAGCTCGACTTTGTCCGGGCGGAAGCAGTCGGACGGAAGCCCAATCCGGCAATCGCAAACCGCCGATACACCACTGTT
Organism: Fimbriimonadaceae bacterium; assembly: GCA_019454665.1. Taxonomy (GTDB): domain Bacteria; phylum Armatimonadota; class Fimbriimonadia; order Fimbriimonadales; family Fimbriimonadaceae; genus UBA2387. The sequence goes on from JACFNW010000098.1 coordinate 2,883, forward strand.
CGTTGGACATCCGCGTCTTTCCAACGACGACGATTTTCATGATCTCGGTGTGATGTCAAACCAACGCTTCGCCTCCGCTTGGGCCAGCCGCTCGGCTAGAAGTGACCGGTGGCAAGCTTCAGGGAGACTCTCGACGCAGAACAGCACGATTCGTGCGTCCGCAGGGAACTCGCCCAAGAACCCGGCTTCATCGAAACTGTTAAGGCAGTCCGACTCATACCCCTGGATAAAGGCAGGATCCAAACCGGCTCGGCCCCGCTTGGTCTCGCCGGATGCCGCATCTGCTGCCTTTTGCAGCGCTCGGGTCTCAAGCGACGGCGAGAGGTCTACGCGGTGGATATAAGTGATGCCCATGGTTGACAGCTTTGCCCTCAGGGCCTTCGCGTTTGCATAGGTGTAGAGTGCACCGCGCACACCTCGGCGCCGACGCACATCGACAAAGTGGGTGATTCCGTGATCCGACAGCGCCTGAAAGAAGCCCGATTCGGTCGTTCCGTACACGCCAATGGTGAAGATCTCTCGGCTCATGTTGGCTTTCTGTAGTTCTTGCGCGAGGACTCCCAAGCGTCGCCAAACAGGTCGAGTTGGCCGTCGTTCAGGCGATTTATCACTGCGGATTGTTCGATCAGAGCCCCATCTTCGGCGATGTGCCGGACGGCGACCCCTTGCCCGACCAGCGCCTCGCCGATCAACTTCGAGCGGTGGCAACTTTCCGGCTTGCGCTCGCTGCACATCAGGCAAAGCACCCGCCCTGGAGCCGCGGCGCCCTTGACGAGATGCTTGACGCCCCGCTGGAAGAAGGGCTGAGCCTGCACGCGTTCGTACATGACTCGGCCCTCGGCGTCGTAGCAATCGGGGCAATCGGGTCGCCCGCCCAGCTCTTCACCCAGATAGACGTAGCGAATCCCGTGCTCGGGCAGAGCCGCTTCCAGTGATGGGCGGTCGAACTCTCTCGCGAACTTGCTGAACGGGCTGGTGCGGACGTCCACCACATGCGTTACGCCGTATTGGCGCAACAGCGACGCGAACTCTTGGAGGTTCCGTCCGGCGTAACCGATCGAGAGGACTTCCACTCCCCGAAGGTTACCCACCCCCTACGCCGCGACGGGCGATTCCGAGCGGATCGGCGCCGAGCGCGCGCGGAGGGCGAGGGGTTTACGCATCCCGCCGGCCCCTTCGATGGCCACCATCGAGGCCATCGCCGCCGCCTCGTTTGCCCAACTGTGCGCGAAGGGCTCCGACGCGCCCGGCAGGAACGCCACGAAGTCGCCCTCGGTGCGTCGGCAGAGCATCCCGCCCAGCGGCAGTTTGGCCCGCAACTTGCGCGCGAACGTGCGTTGCGCCCGCATGAGCGCAGGCCGGCCGAACGTCTCCAAAATGTCGCCCTTCTTCAGCGGCTCCAGGTAGACCAACCACCCCTCGCCCGCCTCGGCGACGGACGTCTGGAACTCCTTGGCCGTCATCAGGCCGCTCTCCCGCTGGCTTTGCTCGACCAGGCGGCCGATGGCCTGGCCCAGTTCGGCGGCCACCAAGCGGAGTGTGTGCTGCTCGTGGACGTCAATGCCGCCCGCAACCGGGGTGGAGACGGTGAGAATCCCGTAGGGCGTCTCGTCGAACTGGATGGGGATGGCGCAGAAGCTGCCCACGCGTTGGCGGAGCGCTTCGGCGCGGTCGCAACGCTGGTCTTCGAACACGTCGAAGAGCGCCAGTTCGGGCGCGCCGATCTTCAGCCATCCCGCCGAACCGGGGCCGTAGGCGAAACTCATCGTCTCCAGGAACCGGATCGTGCGCCCGCGTCCCGCCACATGGAGCATCTCGGATCCGTCTAGGAACACGACTCCAAGATGATCCCAATCGAACGATTCGCCCAACTCGGCGACCACGCGCGCGGCCAGCGACTCGGGCGTCTGGGCGCCAGCGGTTGCGGTGGCGATTTCGTAAAGCAGTTCGGCCTCGCGCAGGCGGGCCTCGGTGCGGCGCTGGGCGGCGGATTCGCGGAGCAGCCAGGCCAGGATCGGGGCGGATTCTTCGGCTTGCTGTCGGGCCTCGTCCAACGTCTCCGGGTTCTCGCAACGTAGGGTGAGCATGCCGCACGGGCGGCCCTGATCCAGCAGGACCACATTGGCCGAAGTCAGCTTGTCGCCGGGGGTCTGCAGGGCGCGGAGCCGGTCGGCGGCCTGCGTCGGGATGGACTCCAGACCCTTGGTCACGTCCATGTGAAGCGCCTGCTGCGCCATCGGGTGAGGGACTTCGCCTTCCACGGCGCGCACCACGAACGCATCGCTGAACTGCGCGTAGGTGTGTAGGATGGCCTGGTCCACTCGCGTGAGTTTGGTCATGGTCGAAGCCACGGACTTGTAGAAATCCGCGCCTTTGGCGTGCCGTGCTTCGATCAGTTTGACAAGCAAGCGGTCTTGGCGGCTGCGAACCTGGAGCTGTCGGAACTCGTCGCGCAGCGCGCGGTAGCTCTCGCGAAGCTGCAGGTAAGCCGTCGGTTCGATCGTCTCGTCGGGCGTCTCGGGGTCGGCGGGGGGCAGCACCGGCTCGCCGATGGCCTGGCTCTCGCTCATCACGGTGCGACGCTGGGTCATCAGCAGGCCGATCGCGGCGACCAGTCCGACCGTGCCCAAAAGGCCGAGGCTGGGTTGGGTGTGCCGGGCGACCAACGCGTCGGCGACCAGCAAGGCGGCGGCGGCCAAAGGCGCCATCGCGCTGGGGTGCGAACCGAACCGTGCGGCGGCATACGCCAGCGGGGCCAGGACCACATAGCCGAAAGCATCCAACCGGCCGACGGCTGCAAGGGCGAACGCGATCAGGAAGGAGTCGGCGACCGCAGAGAAGCCGGAGACACCGGGGTTCCGCAGCCCGCGACGTTCGAGCAGAAACACCAACACGCCAAGCGCTGCAAACAAGGCCGCAGCGCCACCCACCCACTCGAAATCGCTGGCCGAGCCGAAGCGAAACGCCGCAGCGGCGGCACCGATGGCAAGGAGAAGGCGCGCGATCAGTTCGAACATGACGACCTGCTTTAGGTTTCGGTCAAACCCCGCAACTTTGCAGGGTGGGCGGGCTCGCCGCGAGCGAATTCCACACGGATCGGCCCCTCGGTAAACTGCGCCTCAGGATGCCTACCCGGCGCGACGTGATCAAACTTGGCGCGACCAGCGTTCTCGCGGGTTCGCTGGGCCGATTCGCCATGACCAACACCACCCAAGACCCCGTTCCCTCCCCCGAGCCTCGCGTCGCCGCGTTCGAATCGCTGGCGTTCGGCATGTTCGTCCACTGGGGGCTCTACTCGCAGATCGGCAAGGGCGAGTGGGCCATGCACCTCCACCGCATCCCGAGGGACGAGTACATGAAGCTCATGGGCACGTTCACGGCAAAGGACTTCGACGCGGCCAAGCTCGCAAGGACGGCCAAGCGGGCGGGGATGAAGTACATCACGCACACCACGCGCCACCACGACGGGTTCAGCCTGTACGACACGCGCGGGCTTTCCAAGCTGGATGTCACCCACACCCCGGCAAAACGCGACCTCATCCTCGAACTCGTCGAGGCGTGCCGCGCCGAAGGGATCGTGCCGATGCTCTACTGCACCACGCTGGATTGGAGCGACGAGCGGTTCGCCAACGACTGGGAGGGATATCACAAGTACCTTCAAGCCAGCGTCGAGCTGCTGTGCACGCGGTACGGGAAGATCGGCGGGTTCTGGTTCGACGGCAACTGGAGCAAGCCCGACGCCGACTGGCACGAGACCGAACTGTACGCGGTGATCCGCAAGCACCAACCCAATGCCATCGTCATCAACAACTCGGGGATCGACGCCATGGGCCGGGGCGGCCATCCCGAGGTGGACAGCGTCACGTTCGAACGCGGCCGACCGACGCCCCTCGACCGAAAGGGCGCGAAGAAGTACGTCGCCGCCGAGATGTGCCACACGATGAACTTCCACTGGGGAGTGGCGAACCACGACTTCAACTTCCTTTCGCCCGCCCACGTCATCGAGGAGCTTTGCTATGCCCGTCGCGCCGGGGCGAACCTGCTTATGAACATCGGGCCGGAGGCGCAAGGCGCGATTCCCGCCTACGAGGGTGCGGCGCTGGCCCGCGTGGGCGATTGGATCGGGCTGCACGGAGGTCCGGAAGGCGTCATGTACCAGGGACGTCCAGCGGGGATCACCGCCGAAGGCGACGACTTCGCGCTTGCGATGGGCGACGAGGTGTACCTGTTCGTGACCAACCTGACGGCCACCAGCAACACGCAGGCTCACGGGCCGAAGAGCCGGGGGCCGGGCAAGCGCGTGTTCAGGGGCTTGGATCGCGAGTTCACCGAGGCGCATTGGCTGGACAGCGGCGAGAGACTGAGCTTCGAGAGCGACCGTTCCGCGCGCGAACTGCGGCTCGAAGCCACGGGCTACCCGTATGGGACCAACACGGTCGTCCGGGTCGCCAGGCTCCGCTAAGCCGAGTCACCAAGCCTGAAACGCGTCCGGGAAGTGGTGGATCGCGTCGGGGCAGACGACCACGACGTCGAACCGCCATTCGTGGTCCAACCCGGCGCTCTCGGCGTAGCGTGCAGCAGCATCCACCAGCCGCTGGATCTTGGCGGGCGTCACCGCCGACAAGGCGTCG
>JACFNW010000099.1 GCA_019454665.1 Fimbriimonadaceae bacterium
GAGTCTAACATGGCGACCCGACAGTACAAACCGACATCGCCGGGACGACGGTTCATGATCGTCTCGGACTACAAGGAAGTCACGCGGTCCAAACCCGAGAAGTCCCTGACCAAGGGCAAATCGGCCACGGGTGGACGCAACCATACGGGTCGCATCACGTCGTTCCACCGGGGCGGCGGACGCAAGCGCTACCGTGTGGTGGACTTCAAGCGGAACAAGGATGGCGTCGTGGCGCAGGTGGCCGCGATCGAATACGATCCGAACCGCACGAGCCGCATCGCCCTCCTCCACTACTTTGATGGCGAAAAGCGCTACATCATCGCGCCCAAGGGCATCAAGGTGGGCGACCGAGTGATGAGCGGCAAAGGCGCCGACATCCTTCCCGGTCACTGCCTCGAACTCAAGCAGATTCCCCTCGGTACGCTCGTCCACAACATCGAGCTGAACCCAGGTCGCGGCGGTCAGATGGTCCGCTCGGCCGGCATGTCCGCTCAGGTGATGGCGAAGGAAGGTTCCTACGTCACCGTTCGACTGCCTTCCGGCGAAATGCGCATGGTGCACAACACATGCCGCGCGACCGTCGGCGAGGTGGGCAACAGCGACCACGAGAACGAGCAAATCGGCAAGGCCGGCAAGAACCGAGGCAAGGGCCGCAAGCCGCACGTCCGCGGCGTTGTGATGAGCCCGCGCGACCACCCACACGGTGGCGGCGAAGCGAAATCGCCCGTTGGCCGCAAGAAGGGTCCTGTGGACCGCTGGGGCAACAAGGCGCTCGGCACCAAGACGCGCTCCAACAAGCGCACCGACAAGTTTATCGTCCGACGGAGGAAGAGCTAACCGCAGGGTTGGCCAGAGGAACGGCGCACAGCTATGGCGAGAAGTCTCAAGAAAGGATTCTTCGTGGACGAGCACCTGATGAAGAAGGTGCTCGACATGAACGACAAAGGCGAAAAACGGCTGATCAAGACGTGGTCGCGGCGGTCCACGATCACGCCCGACATGGTCGGCCACACGTTCGCCGTGCACGACGGGAAGAAGCACATCCCTGTGTTCGTGACCGAAAACATGATCGGCCACAAACTCGGAGAATTCGCCCCGACGCGCACCTACCGAGGGCATGGCGGTTCGCTGCCCGAGCGGGGGGCGCGACTCCGGTAACTCCGGATAGAGTTCAACCATGGAAGTCAGAGCGGTTTTGAAGAACGTGCGGGTGCAGCCCCGAAAGGTGCGCATCGTCGCCGACGAGGTGAAGGGCAAGTCAGCCACCCACGTCGCGAACGTGTTGGGCTATCACCCCAGCAAGGGCGCCCACTACCTGCGCAAGACGCTGATCAGCGCCATTGCGAACGCCCAGGAGAACTACGGCATCTCGGCCGACTCCTTGGTGATCGCGCGCATCAGCGTGGACCAGGGTCCCGTGTTCAAGCGCATCCAGGCACGCGCCATGGGCCGAGCCTATCGCATCCAGAAGAAGACAAGCCACATTACGGTGGTCGTCGAGGATTCGCTAGAGCCCAAGGACACGTCGAAGTCGGGCGGCACCAAGGCCAAGCCGCGGCCGACGTTCGCGTCCGCCAAGAAGAAGTCCGGCAAGGCCAAGGCGAGCGAGAAGCCCGTCGAAGCCGCTGCCGCTGAGCCGGTCGCCGAAGCCGCACCGGTCGAAGAAACCGTGGAAACCACCCCCGAAACCGCGCCCGAGACTCAGGAGGAACAGAACTAAGCATGGGTCAGAAAATCCATCCGGTAGGGTTCCGCGTCGGAGTGATCCGGGGCTGGGACAGTCACTGGTACGCCAACAAGAAGCAGTACGGCGAACTGTTGACTGCCGACGACCGAATCCGCAACATGGTCAAGCACCGGTTCGGCTTGGGCATCATCGCCCGGGTCGAAATCGAGCGCGCGGCCAACCACGTCAAGGTCAACATCTTCACCTCGCGTCCCGGTGCCGTCATCGGCCGACAGGGGCGAGGCATTGACGAACTGACGGGCATGCTGATGCGCATGGAGCGCCGCCGCGACCGAACCGCTGAGGTTCAGGTCAACGTGACCGAAGTCCGCCAACCCGAGTTGGATGCCCAACTCGTGGCCGAGAACATCGCCGCCCAGCTTGAAAAGCGTGTCTCGCACCGAAGAGCCATGCGCCAGTCCATCACGCGATGCCTCCGCATGAACGGTCGCGGCATCAAGGTCATGGTGTCCGGTCGCTTGAACGGCGCGGAAATCGCCCGACGCGAGTCCGACATGCACGGCAAGGTGCCTCTGCACACGTTGCGCGCCGATATTGACTACGGCGTTGCCGCGGCCCACACCATCTACGGTTCGGTGGGCGTCAAGGTGTGGATCTACCGAGGCGAAGTCTTGCCCGAGCGAAAGATACAGCAGGAAGACGCGCCGCGCCGCCGCGGCCGAGACCAAGCGGAAGCGCCAGGAGCGCAGGAGGCAACCCAAAATGTTGATGCCTAAACGCACCAAATATCGCCGTCAACACCGCGGCCGCATGCGCGGCCAAGCCACTCGGGGCAACACGATCGCTTTCGGCGATTACGCGCTGGTGGCAATGGAGCCCGCGTGGATCACGAACCGCCAAATCGAAGCGGCTCGTATCGCCATGACGCGCCACATCAAGCGCGGCGGAAAGGTCTGGATCCGCGTCTTCCCCGACAAGCCGATCACCAAGAAGCCGCTCGAAACCCGTATGGGCAAGGGCAAAGGCCCGCTCGATGCGTGGGTGGCCGTGGTCAAGCCGGGCAAAGTCCTGTTCGAAATGAACGGCGTCAGCGTCGAACTGGCCAAGGAAGCCATGCGGCTGGCGGCGCACAAGATGCCGATCGACTGCAAGTTCGCCATCCGCGAAGGTCACGTCGAGAAGACACCCGAGGAACTGGCCGCTGCCGCGAATGCCGAGACCGTCGTCGTGACGACCGAGGCCGAGGAGACGGCCGAATAAGCCATGAAGCAACTCAAGGCCACCGAATTGAAGAACAAGAGCGTCGCCGAACTTCAGGACATGCTGAAGCAGGAGCAGGCGGCGCTGTACAAGGCGCGGCGCGACCTGGTGTTCCGCCAGATCACGGACGTGTCGACATTGAAGGCGCGGCGACACAACATCGCCCGCATCCTGACGATCATGACGCAGAAGCAAGGTGAACAGGCGTGAGCGAAACGAATCCTAGCGAGAATCGAGCGCAACGCAAAGTCCGAGAGGGCATCGTCGTCTCCAACAAAATGGAGAAGACCGTCGTCGTGCGCGTCGAGCGGCGCATCCAGCACCCGCTCTACGGCAAGGTCATGCGGCGCACCGAGCGCTTCAAGGCCCACGACCTGCTGGGATGCGACGAAGGAGACCGCGTCGAGATTATGGAGACCCGCCCGCTGAGCAAGGACAAGCGATGGCGGGTCGTCCAGATTCTCGAAAAGGTCAAGTAAGGAAACAGAATTCTGCCAACCCTGTTGGGCGCTGAACGCGCCCGAAGGGCTCTGGCAAGCGAGCAACGAACATGGTTCAACAGTTTTCGAGACTGAAAGTGGCGGACAACTCCGGCGCGCGCGAGGTCATGTGCATCCGCGTGCTGAAGGGCTCCCAACCGCGTTACGGCGGTGTGGGAGACGTCATCGTGGCTTCCGTCAAGGTTGCCACCCCCAACATGCCCGTCAAGAAGGGCGACGTGATCAAGGCCGTGGTGGTGCGCACCAAGCACGCCGTCCGTCGAGCCGATGGCTCGACCCTGCGGTTCGACGACAACGCGTGCGTGGTCATCAACCCCAACAACATGGAGCCCAGAGGCACCCGCATCTTTGGACCCGTTGCCCGCGAACTCCGCGACCACAACTTCATGAAGATCGTGTCGCTGGCCCCGGAGGTGCTCTAACCCCATGACGAAAGCCGAAATCAAGCGACTCTCCAACCTGCCCAAACTCAAAATCCGGCGAGGCGATCGTGTGCAGATCGTCGCCGGCAAGGACAAGGGCGAGGTGGGCTACGTGTACTCGGTGGACCCCAAGTCCAACCGAGCGATCGTCTTGAAGACGAACGATGAAGAGCCCGATCAGCCGTTGCCGCTGAACGCCGTCATCAAGCACCGCAAGGCGCGACGGCAGGGCGAGCGGTCCATGCGACTCCGCATCCCCGCGCCCATCGACATCAGCAACCTCATGCTCATCGACCCCAAGACCGGCGAGCCGACCCGAGTGGGACGCCGGCGCAACAGCGAGGGCAAACTGGAACGGTACGCCAAGAAGAGCGGCGAGACCATCCAGGACACGCCGTTGCCGCACGAATGACACACTCGATTTGAACGACCATGGCTAAGAAGACGAAGGAAGAAACGCAGGACGCAGCACCGGTCAAGATTCCGGCGCCGCGCCTGAAGAAGCATTACGCGGAGACGGTCAAGCCGAAGCTCATGCAGCAGTTCGGCTACACGTCGCCCATGCAGGCGCCCAAGCTCGACAAGATCGTCATCAACATGGGCACCGGCAACAACGAAAAGGACCCCAAGAGCCTCGAGAACTCGTTGCGCGACCTGACCCTCATCTCGGGTCAGAAGCCCATCACGACGACGGCTCGGAAGGCCATCTCCAACTTCCGCATTCGGGAAGGCATGAAAATCGGGTGCAAGGTCACGCTCCGCGGCGACCGGGCATACCACTTCTTCGACAAACTCGCAACGGTCGTTTTGCCTCGCATCCGAGACTTTCAGGGCCTCTCGCCCAACTCGTTCGACGGTCGTGGCAACTACTCCCTCGGCCTGAAGGAGCAGTTGGTGTTCCCCGAAATCCCGTACGACACGTTCGACAAGCTGCGGGGCATGGACATCACCATCTGCACCACGGCCAAGACCGATGAAGAGTCGCGCGTGTTCCTCAAGGAAATGGGCTTCCCGCTTCGCGAGAAGTAACCAAGCGGCAAGGTCCTCGGCGGGGCGGCCCGGGCTGAGGATGGGCAACCTCGATGGGCGACGATGATCGCGTGCAGTTGGTGACCCCCGAGGGCGAGGCCCTGGGATTCGCCTCCAAGCTCGACGCCCATCGCGGCGAGGGCATGCTCCATCGCGCCATCTCGGTTCTCCTTCGAGACGCATCCGGACGTGTGCTCCTTCAAAGGCGTGCGACGGGGAAGTACCACTTTGGCGGGCGCTGGGCCAACACGTGCTGTTCGCACCCCTACGGCGGCGAGACTCCTTCGCAGGCCGCCGCACGCGCGCTCGACGAGGAGATGGGCATCGAGTGCTCCGTGATCGAGGTCGGTACGTTCGTGTATCGGGCGGCGGACCCCGCCTCTGATCTGAGCGAGTGGGAATACGACCACGTGTTCGTGGGCTCCCACCTTGGGGACGTGAATCCCAACCCAGAAGAAGTCGCCGAAGCCCGATGGTTTGCGCCGCACGAGGCGCTGGCGCTTTCAGAGGATCCCGACCGAGCCGCCCCTTGGTTGGCTCACGTGTTGCGCGTCGCCGGCGTGGAATAATCAAGCCGACATGGGCGGCATGATCGAATTCAAGAGCAACGGGCATACGTTTCAGGGCTACCTCGCGAGCCCATCGCAACCAGGACCTGGTGTGGTCGTCATCCAGGAGTGGTGGGGTCTGGTGGACCACATCAAGGACGTGTGCGACCGCTTCGCCGAGGCCGGGTTCAACGCGCTTGCGCCCGACATCTACCAGGGCGAATCCACCACGGAGCCCGAGGAAGCCGGCACCCTGATGATGGCCCTCCGCGTCCCTGAGGCCGCCGAAATCCTCACCAGTGCCGTGGACGCCCTTCTGGCCAACCCGATGACGCAAGGCGATCGGGTCGGCACGGTGGGTTTCTGCATGGGCGGTCAGCTCAGCTTGTTCGCCGCCACGCTCACCCCCAAGGTCGGCGCTTGCGTCAACTTCTACGGCATCCACCCGCACGTCCAACCTGAGCTCGCCAACCTGAACTGCAAGGTGCTGGGCATCTTCGGCTCCCGCGACCACATGACGTCGCCCGAGGTCGTCGCGGGTCTGTCGGCCAAGCTGGATGCGGCGGGCAAGGCGCACGAGTTCCACACCTACGACGCCGACCACGCGTTCTTCAACGATTCGCGGCCCGAGGTCTACAACGCCGAAGCGGCCGCAGACGCTTGGTCGCGGATGCTGGCCTTCTTCCGCAGCGAGTTGGCTTGATGGTGCTCGCGGCGTTGTTGGGCGCAGCGACGATCCCGACCCTGTGGGTGCGGCGCAACGAGGCGTCCATCATGCCGCCCGAGCCCCTGCCGTTGGGGGGCTACACGGCGCGCGGCGACCACGTGTTCGAGCCTGGAGGAGACGACCTGAAGGCCCGCGTGGCCGTCTTGGAGCAGGGAAGCCTTCGCGTGGCCGTGGTGAGCGTCGAGATGCTGACGATTCCGGGCAGCCTCAGCCGCGCCGTGCGAGAGCGTCTGCCTGAGGACGTCGAACTCGTCCTATGCGCCACTCACACCCACTGCGCGCCCGACAGTCAAATGCTGAACGAGCGGATGACCGCTGCAATCCCGGGCATCGCGACGTTCAAACGCCGCTGGCTGGAGTGGTACGCCCAGGAGATCGCGCTCGCCGTGCGCGGGGCGCTCGTGGCCAAGCCATCGCCGTTCGCCCTGGACCTCCGGATCAGCGAGCCGACCCACGAAGGCGCCTGGCTGAACCGCCCCCGGCGCAAGCTCGGGCGGCCCGATCCAGCATTCTCCACTTTGGGCGGATTGGCCACGCTGTACGCCGCCCATCCGACCTTGCTCGGCGACGACGAGCGGCGACTGCGGGGCGATTGGCCTGGTGAATTGGCTCGCCAGACCGGCCTTCTCCCGCTCGTCGGGGCCATTGGCGACCGATCGCCGACCCCTGTGCCCGACGGCCCGGAGGGCTTCGCGCGTCGGTTGCTCGCGGCACCAGCCAAGCGGATCGCGGCCAACCCAGAACCAATCATGCGCTTGGCGCGGGAGCCGATCGCCCTGGCGCCCGCGACGCCGAGCCAGTCGTTCATAGAATCCAACAAGGTCCCCGAACCGTTGGCCAAAATGCTCGTCGGCCGCTTTGCCGAGCCCGAGGCCGAGGTGACGGTCGTGACTCTCGACGGCGTGGCGCTGATCTTCGTGCCCGGCGAGCCGACCTCGGGGATCGCCACGCTGGTCGCCTCGCGCGCGGCGCAGGCATCGCTGTTTCCGCTGATGGTAGGTCTCGCGACGAACTGGATCGGCTACATCCTCACGCCCGAGGATTACGACGAGGGTGGCTACGAGGGCTCGCTGGCGTTCCATGGGCGCGAGACGGGGCTGCGCGTCGTGGAGGCTGTCAGCCGTGCGTTGGACCGCATCAGGGCTTCCAGAAGCGGTAGCGAAGCAGCGTCCAGAACGCCTCGGGCGCGTCGGTCCAACGGATCTTCTTCCCAGCCTCTTTGGTCCTCGGTTCGTAGCGGATCGGCAACTCGTGGATCCGTTCGCCCATCCGCAGCGCTTTGGCCGTGACCTCGGGGCAGAACTCGAACCGCGTGCACTGCAACTCCATC
>JACFNW010000100.1:0-5331 GCA_019454665.1 Fimbriimonadaceae bacterium
ATTCCTCCACCCGGTGTCCTCTTATACTCCGTGAGGACGAATCGGAGCATACAAGGTGCGCGTGCCGCTCTTGATGTAGGGGTGCACGGCTTCGCGCCACGTGAACGGCGTGTTCCAGCCCCAGACGGCGGCGTTCGGCCGCTTGTAGACTTGGCGCGGATAGTAGTCGTCGTAGTCGCCGCTGTACAGCAGGATGGCCGTCGAGTGGTTCTTGACGTTGGAAAGGTCTGTGGTCTTCTTCGCGGCTTCCTTCGCCTGCGCGTAGACCGGGAAGAGCATCGCCGCGAGAATCGCGATGATGGCGATCACGACGAGGAGTTCGATCAAGGTGAATGCTCGCTTCATGTTCTTGCTAGGATCCTCCATTGGATGAGATGGACGCCGACAGAGGCGCCCTGCGAAATCCCGGATGTCAACACCCATTATAAGAGGCATACGACCGAAATTGGGCACCGAATCGGCGGGCAATGCGGCAGATTTAGGGCTAAATCATTGATATTCTGTATATCATTTCGGTGCAACAGGGCATGGCGGGGGCGTAAGCTCCGTCAGTGACCGTTCGACCCGCCGAGCCTCGCGATGCCCCATGGGTTCTGGACGTCCTGACGGCGAGTTGGGGCGGCCCCCTCGTCGAGCGCCTCGGCGTGCTGGTGGACGCGCGCGATGCGGCTGCGTTCGTCGCCGAGGCGGATGAGGTGCCCCTCGGCCTGGGTACTTGCCTCGTTCGTCCCAACGAGGTGGAGATCCTGACCCTGGACAGTCGGTCCGAGGGACGAGGCGTGGGATCGTTGCTGCTGGAGCGCGTGGCGTCCTGGGCGGCCGAGCTGGGCGTGCGGCGCGTCATGCTGCTGACGACGAACGACAACCTCGACGCGCTGCGGTTCTATCAACGGCGGGGCTTTCGGCTCGCGGCCGTCCACCGCGACAGCATGATCGAGGCTCGCAAGATCAAGCCGACCATTCCCGAGATCGGGCGTCACGGCATCCCGTTGACCGACGAACTCGAACTGGAGCTCGCGCTGCCTTCTCGGCGTCGGGAGAACGCGGGTTGAATCGAACCGGGGCGCCGCGCCGTCTTTGCATCGGATGAGCGTGCCATCCAACGTCCCGAATGATGCATAATGACAAAGAGTTCACCTGGACTGGTTGTACGAACGTGCGTCAAGCAGTCATCCTCTGAGGCGAAATGAGAAAGTTGCTCCTAATCTGTGCCGCGAGCCTGGGGACGCTGGCGGCCGCCTTTGGCCAGACCTTCAACGTCACCTCCCCGACCGAGGGTGCTTTCTTGGGCCAGTCCAACCAAGTCAAGTTCACGATCCGCGGCGCCGAGCAGGAAGTCCGCGTTCGCGTGCGGGCGACGGGGCCGGCCGGAACGACCGAGATCGAGCAGCGGTTCTCGCCGAACGTGGACGGCGAAATAGACAACCAGTCCATCACGCTCAACTTCAGCGAATCGTCCCCCGAGGGCGACTATGTGATCGAAGTCAGCGCGACCGAGCCTGGCAAGACCTACCCGGTCATCACGAGAAACGTGATCGTGGACGTTGTCAAGCCGAAGTTTCTTACCTACAGCCCGCTCCCGAACGCGTTCGTCAGCGGCATCGTCCCGATTCGGGTGCAGCTTGACGAGCCCAACGTTCAGGAGTGGCGCGTCCAGATCAACAATCAGGACATCCCCAACAACACGGGCGTCTCGCAGCAATTCATCGTGAACTGGAACACGGCCGGCATCCTCAACGACGGCAATCAAACGATCACGATCAAGGTCAAAGACAAGGCTGAAAACGAGGCCTCGCAGACGATTTCGGTCACGTTGGACCGCGTGCCGCCGGTCATTTCGATCCAGTACCCGCGATCGAACAGCGACATCATCCCGAACACGGACTTCCCCGTGGTCGTGGACATCACGGACGGCTCGCAAGGCTCCGTGGACGTCACCGGCATTGACGTGGTGATCCAGAACATGAGCGGTCAGTTCCTGGCTCGCGTGACGCGCACCTCGTTCCGGACCATCGGGAGCACGGTGCGCTGGTCGGGCACCGTGCGCATGCGCCGCATCTCGTTGCCCGCCACGTTCAAATTGGTGGTGACCGCCGTGGATCGCGCCGGCAACTCCGGGGCGCCGCAAGAGGTGGTTCTTTCGACCGGCCGAGGAAGGGGCCGCTGATTCCGATAGACTCGAAGGATTCGCTATGACGAACGCAAGGATGCTCCGCTCGCTCGCTCTCGCCGCCGCAGCCGTTCCGGTCGCGGCGTTCTCTCAAGTGCCCGACCTGCTCACCGCGCTGGACGCCGGTGGACGCGGGATGGGGATGGGAGGCGGCGTCAACCAGACGGCTTCGGACACGCTCTCCGGCTACTACAACCCCGCCGGCTTGGCCTACCTCGATTCGGCCCGGATTGGACTCACGTTCCGCAACCTGCCCCGCAGCACGACGAACATCAGCGGCAACTTCGACAATCCAGTGATGTCCACCGAAGGCACGCGCGGCGCGAACACGATCAGCCACCTCGGCTACGCCATGCCGTGGGGCAAGGCCAGGGACAACGGGAATCGCCCGGTCGTCGCCTTCACCTACACCCTGGGCGGTTACGTTTTCGACACTCAGAAGGGCACGAACCTGCAGAACGGCGCGCTCATCGTCCGGAACTACGAAAAGGAGTTGCGGCTCCGCACGGACTACTTCACCCTCGCGTACGCCCAGGCGAACAGCAACATGACGTTCAATTGGGGGATCGGTCTGAACTACGTTCGGCAGGGTGTGACCAAGAACGTCAAAGGCGTGTTGGTGGACAGCACCAACAACGTGGTCGGCAACCTGGGGTCCGAAACCTCGGAAACGGGCAGCGGCGTCGGAGCGACCGTGGGTTTCCAGTGGACGCCGAAAGGCAACGTGACGTACGGCCTGTCGTACCGATCCGAGATTGACCTGAACGGGAATCCCGTGACCAAGACGATCTACGACAAGATTCCCGCCAAGCTCAACGCGGGCGTGACCATCCGCCGCGACGGATTGCGAGGGGGGCGAGACTTCCTCCTCCTCGGCGCGAACCTGCAACACACGTTCAAGGGCAAGGATGGCTCCGATTTCGACCGTGGCTCTCAGACCGCGGTCGGACTGGGCATCGAGTACAACATGTTCCGCCGCAACGCCCGAATCCCCGTCCGGATGGGGTATGCCTTCGTGGGCCGCAGTTCGGACGATTTCTTGAACCGAAACGGGTTCACCATGGGTGTCGGCTATCAACCCGACGGCAGCAACTACACGCTCGACCTCAACATGGCGTTCCCCGAGCGGGGCGGGTTCGATTTGGGCCTGAGCCTCTCGTACAGGCTTGGCAAGTGACAGGAGACGACAGGATCATATGAAGCGATCATGGATGACCGTGGGTTTGTCGGCGATTCTCGCCGCGAGCGCGTTCGCGCAGTCTTGGAGCGAGGCCTACGAGCGCGCTCTCGAAGCCGCCCGTCTGCAACAGTGGGCCAACGCCCGCCAGAGCTTCAAGGAAGCCGCAGCCTTGCGGTCGGACGACCAATCGCGCCCGACCCGTTTGCCAGGCTCCATCACTGAAGCCCGCGACTGGCGGAACGGCGCACCCTATTCGCCGAACTTCCTGGGAGCGTACTCGGCCTTCCGCGTCGGCCTGCAATCCTCCTCGAAAGAAGAGCGGGAGACCATGTATCGCAGCGCCGCCGGCGAACTCGAGGCGCTGCTCGCCAAGGGCCAGACCAGTCGCGAGTCCTTCTACTTCCTCGGACTGCTGTACGACAAGCTCGACATGCGGGCGCAACGCGAGGCCCTCTACGAGCGCTACACCAAAGAGTCCGAGAAGCTGAATTGGCGCGTGGACACCGAGGTCCTGGCCCCCGAGGAACTCGCCGTGATCCAAGAAGCCACCCGACCCGCGCCAGCGGTCCCCAGCCCGGACAAACCGATGGTGGATGTCCGCCCGGGAGTGAAGCCGGTCGCTCAGGCCGGAACGGCCCCCGTGTTGGGACGTGTGCCGGTCGCCTATGACAAGTACGCGCTGATCGTGGGCAACTCGCGTTCGAACCTTTCCGACGGTACGGTGCCGTTCGCGGCCACCGATGCCGAAGCGTTGCGGGACGCTTTGGTGACCCATGGCGGCTATGCCGACAGCCAGGTGTTCATCCTCACGGACTGCACGGCGGCCCAGTTGACGGCCAAAGTCAAGGAGATCGCCGACCTGATTCCAAACGAGGCGCCGGTCTTCTTCTATTTCACCGGCGCCGGGGTCAACCTGGACGGCAAAGACTATCTCGCCGGCGTGGACGCGGCCGCTTCCGGCATGACCGGGCTGGTCCGCAAGTCGGACGTGTACGAGGCGTTTTTGGCCAAGGGCGCGAGCCTGTTCGCGTTCTATCAGGTCAACCGCGTGTTGAAGGATGGCCGCGCTTTCGGCTCGGAAATCCCAACGGTCGGCTCGATCGCCCAGGCTCAGGCGACGGTCCCCGGTGGGCGGGTCAACGGCTACGTCCGCAACGGCAAGACGATCGGCCTCTATACGGACGCCATGGTCAACACGCTGGCCAAGTTCCGCTCCAACCGAGTCCCGGTGATGGAGTTCGGGTGGCAGGTGTTCTACCAAATGCGCTCGGGCGGACGGGGGGTCGGCGGCGGCAGCACCCAGGTGCCGACGCTGCCCGTTTTGACGAATATCGCATCGAATGGCCCTTTTTGATGCGATCGCCTCGTTGAGAGGCTAAAATACAGCTGAATTGAGTGGTGCGTGGCGTCCACCCTGACAGGGCGTCATCCACTCACCAGTGGGAACCCAATGCGAGCTCAACAACCCCAGCCGCGTCTGCCTCTCGGAACGCGACTCCTGATGAAAGTCATGGCGGGTGACCGAGCGGACCGGTATGTACGAGAAATGATGCTCCCCTCGATCGCCAAAGCGGTCGGACTCGAAGAGCCTTCTCTCGACGCGATCCGGGAACGACTCGAGAATCCGTACTACTGCCTACGCGCCATCTTCGGCCACTACGCCTTCGCCCGGAGGGGCAAGGACCGGTTCGATTTGGCCGATCTGGCCATGCGCGCCATTGACGCGACGTTCACCGAAGAGACCATGGAGGACTTCCTCAAGAAGCCCGACGCCGTCGTCTTTTGGGAGAACTACAAGGCCATCTGCCACAAACGCCGCCGCAAGGCCATGGAGCAACTCAACCGAGGCGTACTCCAGGGAATCGCCGAACTCGCCCAGGAGATCTACCGCGAGGACGGCGTGGGCAGCATCGCCTCCTGGGTGGTGGACGCCGTCGAAGAGGATGGACGACTCGAAGACCAGTTCCTGCGGATGGTGGAC
>JACFNW010000100.1:5341-7488 GCA_019454665.1 Fimbriimonadaceae bacterium
GCGGCGTCGGTCCCAAACTCACGTCGGTCTTCCTGCGCGACATGGTCTATCTCTTCGACTTGGAAGAACAGATCGAGCCGGCCGACTTGCTGTACGTTCAGCCCATTGACAAGTGGCTGCGGCAGGTCGGACCCTTTGTCGTGGAGGAACTGGACGGCAAGTCTGCGGATTGGATTTTGGCCGGCAAGCTCGTGAAGTACACGCGCCGGGGCGAAGTGAGCGGCATCCGATTCAACATGGGCGTGACCTACTTCGGCATGCGCGAGGTCAAGGACCCCGAGAAGTTCACCGCGATGCTGGCCAACCTGCCCGAGATCAAACGCATCCTCGGCTGAAATCGCCCGTGCGACTTTGGTCGCGAAAAACCGCGATTGAACAATTGTGGGTGACTTGGCGTTCTCCTTTGGCGGGACGATTGTCGCCTTTCGCCGCCTTGGTCGTTTGACAACCGCCAGCGGCATCGGGTACAGTCGTTCAGATTGGGCAGCGAGGCTCAATCGGATTGGGTGACGGCGTCGTTTCGGCGTCCTGCCGGATCGAACCGACCACCATATGAAAACGCCTATGTTGCTCGCACTGCTCACGATTGCGTCTCTGAGTCTCTCCCAAGTCACCGTGACGGTGAAAGAAGGGGAAACACTGGGTCACATCGCTGCCCGGTACGGCTTGGTCTCCGACGATATCGCTCGGGCCAACGGCCTCGGGGACAAGCATCTCATTTCGATCGGCCAAGTGCTGGTCATTCCGGCGGCGCCGAAGTCGGCGCCGACCGCCAAACCGACCGTCGTGGCAGCCTCCAGCGGGAAGGCCGCCGGGACCTATGTTGTTCGCAACGGCGATCACGATTGGGCCATCGCGCGCAAGTTCAAGATTGCGCAGAGCGATCTGCATGCCGCCAATCCGGGCGTTGACTGGCGAAGGTTGCCCATCGGGACGGTGCTGACCATCCCCGGTTTGACCACCCAGGCTTCCGTACCCGCCGTCGCCAAGGAAGTTGCGTCGCCCGCCAAGGCGGTTCCTGCCGCATCGAGCGGTGGGTACACCGTGGTGAAGGGCGACAACGACTGGATCATCGCCCGCAAACTCGGAACGACCGGAGACGCGCTCCGCGCAGCCAATCCTGGCGTGGTGTGGACGCGGCTTCAAATCGGTCAGAAACTCAACACCCCCGGCGGTGCCAAGGTCGTTCCGGCGGTGTCGAAACGCACCCCGTATATGGCCATCGCCAAGGCCAACGTCATCGTCCGCAGCGGGCCCGGGACCAACTACCGCAACGTGGTCCAAGTCTCGACGGGGACCACCGGCAAGGTTCTCGACGCCGAGAGCGGCTGGGTCAAGCTCCAGTTTCCCAAGGGCACGGTCGGCTGGGTCCGCGAGGACTTGCTGAAGGCGGGCCAAGCACCGAGACTGGTGGCCAGCAACACGGCTCCCAGAACGAGCCCCGAGCGCAATCCGGGCTGGTCGCGGACCGGCCGAACGAATGTCGCGCTCAAACCGGCCAGCAAGACGGGCAACGCATTGCTCGACGAGGCCTACTCGCACCTCGGCACGCGGTACCGCTACGGCGCGAGCCGAAGCGGCGCGTTCGACTGCTCGGGCTTCACCAGCTACGTCTACAAGAAGAGCGGCGTCACCATTCCGCGTACTTCGGCGCAGCAGGCTACCGTCGGTCAGAAGGTGGACAAGGGCGATCTGGCGCAGGGCGACTTGGTCTTCTTCAAGACGCGCGGCTCGCGCATCAGCCATGTGGGCATCTACATCGGCGGCGGCAAGTTCATTCACGCGTCCAGCGGCGGTGGACGGGTCAAGACCGATACCCTGAACTCGGGATACTATCAGAAGCGGTACGCCGGAGCGCGCCGTGTGGCCGCGTTCGCCGCCGAGCCCAAAGAAGCGACCGCGAAGCCTGCCGAGGCCGAAACGAAAGACGAAGTCAAAGATGCCCCTCACGCAACGGAGACAAAGGCCGTCGAGCCTCCGGCGCAAACGCCTCCGCCAGTCGGCACCGACAACATCGGCAAGTAAGCGCGGTCGGACGTTAGGGTCATCTATACTTAGTCACGGTGCCCTACCGGATCGAACAAGCACGCTGCGCGAACTTCGACGTGTCGTCGCGTCTCGAATGGCTCCTACCCAACGGCAAAGGA
>JACFNW010000101.1:0-4328 GCA_019454665.1 Fimbriimonadaceae bacterium
GTCCAAGCGGTGTCAGCGGCAGCGCCGTTGAAGACGGTGAAGTCGAGGCCCGTGTTGCCGGGAGCCGTGGCGAACGCGTGCTCGGAGCGATTGTAGGTTCCAGCAGCCACGCCAACGGTCGCGCCAGCGGCCACAAACGCAGCCAGCAAGTCGCCGCCGCCCGAGTTCACGAACGTGTAGTCGCGGCCCGTGAGGCCGGTCGTTCCGTCCGAACCGTAGTTCGAGCTGTCGCCGAAGTTGTTGAAGCCGGTGTTGAGCGAACCGATGCGGTGGACGAGGTTAACCGTGTTCGACCCGTTGGTCAAGCTGATCTGGACGTCGCCGCCCCACGTGTGGTTCAGGCCGAAAATGGTGACGCTGTTGAAGCTGACGACCGTCATGCCGCCCGTGGTCGGGGTGATCGTGGACGAGATGATGCCTGGGGTGACGTGATCAACGGTGGCGTCGGGAATCGCGCCGCCGGTGCCGCCACCGAAGTCGTCTGCAAAGCTTACCGATGTGACGGCCAGCGCCGCCAAGAGCAGTGTGTTTCTTACCATTCTGTCCTCCTTCGAGCCTCTTGCGGGGCTCTGTTGTATGCGCTTTTGATTGGCCTCTAACGGGCCGTGCGCCTTACGCAGATGATCATATCACACATCTTGCGATTTGGCAAGACTTTTTTTACTTTTTTGTCAGACGGGACGGCGATGGCTCCAACCGCATCGTCCTGACCCCGCCGCACGCCGATGTCTCGACGAATCCCTCCGACGCGTACAGCGCCCTCGCCTCCACCATCGAATCGAGCGTTTCCAGTTCCACGGGCAGGTCCCGTGAGCATCCGATGGCCGCACGGACCAGGCGTCGCCCGAGGCCGGTCCCTCTCGCCCTGGGCTCCACATACAGCCGCTTGAGAAGGGCGCGGTCGGAGCGGAAGTCCAGCAGGACCACGCCCGCGAAGTCTTCCTTTCCCGGCGCAGCGATCCACGCCTTGCCCGCTCGGCCACCGTAGCGTCGGTGCAGCGCCGCCAGGTCGTCCGACAGGTCGTCGAAACAGGGAGTCTCGCGGATCGCCTCGCCGTAAAGCGAGATCAGGCGTCGCGCGTGGTCCCAGTGTTCGGGGGTTCGAGGATGGATGACTCTCACGTTGGCACCGATTGGTGCTTCAGTATGCGCCGATGCCTTTCGCCGCCGCCACAGGTGTCATGGCGAGAATCTTCAGGTCGAGCCAGAAGCTCATCTCGTCCACGTATTGCAGGTCGAGCTCGATCCACTCCTCGAAGGAGAGTTCGCAGCGCCCCTTGATCTGCCAATAACAGGTCATGCCTGGGTAGACGCTCAGGCGGCGCAGCGTGCGTTCGTCGTACGCTTCGACCTCGTGGGGAATGGGGGGCCGCGGACCGACCAGCGACATCTGTCCCGCGACGACGTTGAACAGTTGGGGCAACTCGTCCAGACTGAATCGGCGCATGAACCGACCCACCTTGGTGATCCTCGGGTCGTGCCGCATCTTGAAGATGGGGCCGTTCTTTTCGTTCAGGGCAAGCAGTTTGGCCAGTTCCTTGTCGGAGCCGTCGCGCATCGAACGGAACTTGTAGAACCAGAACGTGCGTCCACCGAGCCCGCAACGGCGGGAGCGGTAGAGAATCGGCCCCGGACTGGTCGCCTTGACAACGGCGGCGCAACCGATCATCACGGGGCTGAGCAGCGCGATCAGTACGAGCGCGCCCACGAAATCGAAGCAGCGTTTGGCGGCGGCATACCGAACGCGCTTGGGTTCGACGATCAACGGCTCGTGCGCGCCAATCCGGCGCGCCTCGCGCCAAGCCGCCATCAACTCAGCGTGATTGGAACGGGTTGGGGCGGACGGTGCACTCATGCGGATTCGTTGGGATCGGGGCGTTGATAGTCTCAAGTGACGCGACAATGCGTTAGGGCATTGCCCCGACGCCCGCATCTTACCCCGCGAGCCTCTCAGGTGGGCTGATCCAGCGTGAGGCGTTCCACCACGGCCTCCGGGTTCGAAGCGGGTCTCCGGGATTCGGTCTCGGCGGCGACCGCCTCCTCCAGCCGATCGGTCGTCTTCCGCGCCGCTTCATGCCCCTTGGTCAAAAGGGCTCGAAAGCCCACCAATCCCGCGCTGACGAAGGCGGCGGCCACTCCCAATCCGGCCGCGACCATTCCACGTTCGGACATCGCCGCCGAAGCGATGATGCTGCCGATGAGGCAAGGATAGAGCGTGGTCATGAACGGCAGGAAGGCGTTCGACTTGACATGAATGCGGGTCCGCCCGTTCCGAGACGTGACGTTCAGGCCGGCCAACCCCCACCCCGTCCAAATCTGGCCCTGGAGCGACTTGCCCACCTGAACCACCGGCCGTTGGGTGTTCGCGCTCTTCACATGCTCCATGACCACGTCGAAATCTTCAGGCGGAAGTTCGCCGTCAACCACGCGCTCGAACTCCTCGGTGAGGTGGAGCGGACCTTTGTGGCCCTCCCGGACCCGGGATTCGAGCGCGACCTCGATGTACTTGGGGTCTATGCCCGCTTCCTCGGCGATGCGTTTGAGTTCGTCCAACGTCACGCCGGGAACGTAGGCTCGGGCGTTGTCGCCAGCCGACTCCTGAAGGGCGACGGCCCGCTGAACGATCTCAGCCGCTTCTTTCTCGCTGAACACGCGCTTGCCGAGACTCATGCGATTCCCATTCTAGCTGGTCGCCGATCTTGACGTGCGAGTCTCGGCGGGATAGCATCGGGCCAGTCGTTTCTGTATACTGTGCAATTCAGGGCGGTGTGCCGCCCCAGACCATCGCGGGGTTTGATTCAACTCACCATGAAGCGCAGAAGTTTTCTTTACATCGCCCTGGGCGCCGTGTTCGGCGCGGGCATCTTGGCAGGCTGCAGCGGCGGCGGTTCGAGCGAGTCGGGTGGCGGCACAGGCACCACTGCGACCGGCGACACGATCAAAATCGGCCTCGTCGCCAGCCTCAACGGCGACCAACGACCGTGGGGCGTGGACAGCGAGCGAGGCGTTCGGCTCCTCGTGGACCAGATCAACGAGGCGGGCGGCGTCAACGGCAAGAAGATCGAACTGCTCGTCGGCGACTCCAACTCCGATCCGCAGATCGGCAAGAGCGCGACCGAGAAGCTCATCTCCGACGGAGCGGTCGTCGTCCTCGGCGAGGTGGCCAGCGGAATCACCGCTCAGATGGCCATCGCTTGCACCGAGAAGGGCATTCCGCTGGTCGCCATCGGCGCGACGCGGGACGACATCAGCGACAAGGGACCGGACATCTTCCGCGTCTGCTACCGAGACAGCTTCCAGGGCCCGGTCATGGCCAAGTTCGCCTTCGAGGAACTCGGTCTGAAGCGGGTCGCCTTGATGACCGACAAGAAGATCCCCTACTCGACGGGCCTCAGCAACTCGTTCCGAGACTACTACACGATGCTCGGCGGCGAGATCGTGGACGAGCAGTTCTACGAGGGCGGCTCCTCCACCCAGTTCAACGCGCAGCTCACCAACCTGAAGGGCAAGAACCCCGACGGCGTGTTCCTCTCCGGCTACTTCACCGAGGTCGGCCCGATCGTCCGCCAGGCCAGCCAAGTCGGCCTGACCAACGTCAAGTTCATGGGCGGAGACGGCTGGGACAGCAAGGAGATCATCAACTCCGGCGGCGAGGCCATCGTCGGCGGCTACTTCTGCAACCACTACTCCGACCAGGAGGACCGGCCGGAAGTCAAGGCGTTCCTCGACGCGTTCGTCGCCAAATACAACGAGCGCCCCGGCACGACTATGGGCGCCCTCGCCTACGATGCCGCTGCGGTTGCCGTTGAAGCCATCAAAGCCGTGACGGGCGACGTCTCGTCCAAGGCCGTCGCCGGCGCGCTCCACAACCTCGAAAACTTCAAGGGTGTCTCTGGAGACATCACGTTCAAGGGCCAGGGCGGCAACCCGCCGAAGCGCGCACTCGTCGTCGAACTCCAAGCGGACGGCACCCAAAAGCCCGTCAAGGCCTACGCCCCAACGGACGTCAAGTAACGCATGGACCTTGGGACGGCCTTTGCGGCAGGTTTGCAGTTGGATTT
The DNA here is from genome assembly GCA_019454665.1 of Fimbriimonadaceae bacterium. Classification (GTDB taxonomy): domain Bacteria; phylum Armatimonadota; class Fimbriimonadia; order Fimbriimonadales; family Fimbriimonadaceae; genus UBA2387. Next base: position 4,062 of record JACFNW010000101.1, read on the forward strand.
CGCAAACCTGCCGCAGCAACTTGTGAACGGCATCCTGCTGGGCTCGATCTATGCCCTGATCGCGCTCGGCTACACGATGGTGTACGGGGTGCTCCGTTTGATCAACTTCGCCCACGGCGAGGTCTTCATGTTGGGCGCCTATATGGCGCTGTTCGTGTCTTGGTGGCTCGGCTACTCGCCGACCGCCACGACCTTGGGCCAATCGTCGTGGGTGAACCTGCTCATGATGCTCGTGGCGAGCATGGTGGTCTGCGCGATCATCGGCAT
>JACFNW010000101.1:4343-7375 GCA_019454665.1 Fimbriimonadaceae bacterium
GCCAGCCTCATCACCGCGATCGGCGTGTCCCTGATGCTGCAATACGCTGGTGCGCTGTTCCTGCCCAACAGCCCGCCGCAGCCCATCCGCGAGGAAGTCAACCCCTACCGCAACGAAGTCCTCCAGATCCCCCTCAAACCTCGCGACGCCACCTTCGTTGAGAGAATCAAGGTCGAAGAGGCCGAGCTCAACACTGCCGAAGCCGCCGTCCGAAAGCAGATGGAGACCGAGGGCGTCAAGAGCGAATTCGACCTCTCGCCTGAGGGCCGCCTCCTTCGCGAAACCCGCAACAAAGAGCGGACCGACGTCACCACGATGAAGAGCGATTACGAGCGCAGCGGCGTCTCGTTGCTCATCCCGTACGGGCAGCTCATCATGTTCGTCACCGCCTTGGCGCTCATGCTCATTCTTCGGCACATCGTCATGAACACGAAGCCGGGCCGCGCGATGCGGGCCGTCTCCCTCGACTTCGATTCGGCCTCGCTGATGGGCGTCAACGTCAACCGGATCGTCACCCTGACGTTCGCCATCGGTTCGGCGCTCGCCGGTGCGGGCGCGATGATGAGCGCAACGTTCCTCGGCTTGTCGCTGACCACGTTCTTCGGTGTCCAGCCGGGCGTCAAGGCGTTTGTGGCCGCCGTCCTCGGCGGCATCGGCAACATCCCCGGCGCGGTGCTGGGCGGTCTCTTGATGGGCGTCGCTGAGACGCTGGTTGTGTGGTCGGGCTACGGCGACTACAAGGACGCGATCGCGTTCGTCATCCTGATCGCTGTCCTCTTGTTCCGGCCGGGCGGACTGCTGGGCAGCTCCAAGGTGGAAAAGGTATGAAGTACTGGCCGACACGAGTCGTCTCGATTCTCGCCGGCTTGGGCGCTTGCTTCCTGATTTCGGCCGCCGCCGACGCTTCGGGCAACGATTACACCAAGCGGCTGGTCGTGCTTGCCGGGGTCTGGGTGATCCTCTCGGTCAGCTTGAACCTGATCAACGGCATCACGGGCCAGTTCTCCATCGGCCACGCCGCGTTCTGGCAGGTCGGCGCGTATTCGGCGGGCATCATCAGCGTTCAGCACTACGCGAACTCGGGCATCACCGGCTTGCCGTGGCTGCTGCTGATGATGGTGGCGGGCGCGATCTTTGCGGCCCTCGCAGGCCTGGTCGTCGGGCTCCCGTCGTTGCGTCTGCGGGGCGACTATCTGGCCATCGTCACTTTGGGCTTCGGCGAGATCATCCGCATCATCGTCCAGAACCAAAAGCCCTTGGGCGAAGCCTACGGCATGAACGTCTCGCCCAAGTTCCAGTTCACGTGGCTCGTGTGGCTCACCGCATTCGCTGCCATCGCGATTTGCCGGAACCTGCTCAAGTCGGCGCACGGACTTCCCTTCCTCGCCGTCCGCGAGGACGAGGTGGCGGCCTCGGCGATGGGTGTGAACGTGACGCGCGTCAAGGTGACGGCGTTCCTCATCGGCTCGGCGCTGGCGGGCGTGGCGGGTGCGCTGTTCGCCCACTACGAGGGCTTCATCTCGCCGCAGCAGTTCCGCATGGAGCAGTCGTTCATTATCCTCACCATGGTCGTGCTGGGCGGAACCGGCTCGATCACGGGCTCGGTGCTGGCTGCGGCCGCGCTCTTCTATCTGCCCGAAAAACTCCGCGACATGGGTCCGGTCACGGGCGGCCAACTCATGGCCGGCGCGTTCGCCACGGTGCTGGCGGTCTACCTGGTCAAACGGGTGATCGACCACTTCCACGGCACGAAGAAGGAGGCGGCGATCCGGCATCTGGGCATCGTGCTCGGATGCATGGCGCTCAGCTTCGTGCTCAGCATCGTCCTGAACCAAGTGCCCGTCCTCGCCAACGCGCGCTACGAAGCCGAAAAGCTCCGCATGGTCATCTTCTCAGGGGTGCTCATCATCCTGATGCTCGTGCGGCCCCAAGGTCTGCTCGGCCACGCCGAGTTTTCGTGGGAATGGCTCAAGCGCGTGCTCGGCCAACGTCGTTCGGAGGCGGCCCAAACGTCGTGAGCATGCTGGAACTCAACAACGCGACCATCAAGTTCGGCGGTCTGGTGGCCGTCAACGACGTGTCGTTCGCCGTGTCGAAAGGCGACCTGTTCGGGCTGATCGGTCCCAACGGTGCGGGCAAGACCACGTGCTTCAACCTGATCACTGGCGTCTACAAGCCGACCAGCGGCTCGATCAAGTTCAAAGGTCGCGAACTCTCTGGGACGCCTTCGAACAAGGTGGCCCAATTGGGCATCGCCCGCACGTTCCAGAACATCCGGCTGTTCAGGGCCCTGAGCGTGCTGGAGAACGTGGTGGTGGCCGCTTTCCTTCGCCACCGCGTGGGCCTGGCCAGCGCAATCGCCGACTTGCCGAACTCGATCCGCGAGACGCAAGAACTCAAGGACCAGGCGATGGCCCTGCTCGAGGTGCTGCACTTGGACAAAGTGGCCCACACGCGCAGTTGCGATCTGCCCTACGGCATGCAACGGCGTCTGGAAATCGCCCGCGCGATGGCCACCCAACCCGAGCTGCTGCTGCTCGACGAGCCGGCGGCGGGCATGAACCCGCAGGAATCGGACGACCTGCTGCGCGTCGTGCGCCAAATCCGCGACCAGTTCAACATGACCGTGTTGCTCATCGAGCACGACATGCGGTTCGTGATGAACCTTTGCGAGAAGATCGTGGTGCTGGACCACGGGTGCGAAATCGCCCAAGGCCCGCCCGAGGCCATCCGAAGCAACCCGAAGGTCATCGAGGCCTACCTCGGCGAACCCGTCTGAGCGCGCCCAAGGTTCGCCAGCGCAGCAAGCGTTAGCGCGTCCGGTCGCCCGTAGGAGGGCTTCTTGGTTATCGTGCGCAACAGGCCTTGGCCCGCGTCGAACTCGGCGAGCAGGCTCATCCCGTTCGACTCCACGATGAGGCGGCTTGACGACTCGAACTTGGCGGGAGCGGCGACGCGCTCGATCTCGCCTTCGACCAAAACCTCGCGACCGTTCAGGGTGAAGCGCAACGCGCCGGGCCCGAGGTTCCAGC
>JACFNW010000102.1 GCA_019454665.1 Fimbriimonadaceae bacterium
CAGAGACCTTCTGCAGGTCGCCGAAGTTGCTGAAAGCGAACGACAGCGTCTCGTTGTGGTAGAACGTCACCAGACAGTGGGCTTCATCCGACGAGCTGCCCCAGCCGCCGATGTCCCATGTGACGCCGAGCGAGCCCGCCACGTAGAGGTAAGGCTTCACGCTTAGTTCGGTTGCCATGTCCATCATGACGTCGCCCCATTCCGAGACGTTGTGGAAGAGTGACGAGTCCGACCGATATTCGAAAACCCGCCCGCCCATGTGTTGCGCTTGCACCCCTGCGGTGGCGAGTGCCGCAAAGGCGATCCAGATGATTCGTTGTCGAGTTGCCACGTTGTTCGCTCCAAGCCGAGAGTTCGTTTCGTGCCCGCTTTCGGCATCGGGCGTTAGACCTGGCGATATTGTGGGTTGGCCATGGCCCTCGAGCAAGTCGCCCTTCCGGAGTACCCGATTCTAGGTTGGTATCTTTGACGGGGAGACGTCAAGCTGCTGTTCGCTAGCGAACCTGGCTCTCCGGGTTCGCAGTCACCTCCCAGATGCTCTCCCAAGCCGGGATGCCGCGCTCCAGACCCCCTTCCCTTTCGCCGAGGACGGGCGGCTCGGCTTGCATCGAACCGAACGGCGGCGGCAGCACCGCACGGTTGAGCACCCGCAACCGATAGACCACTGCGCCGTCCGCCACCTCCACGACACCCACCTCGAAAGGCGAACCGTCTCGGCGGGCCTCCTCCTGAGCCTGATACATCCGATGCAGCACGGTGCCCCTGTACGCGGGCCGGTACTCCTGCGCCTGATTGATCACCACCCAGCGGACGTTCGAGCGGACAACGAAATCGGTCCATTCCTCGCGCCGCGCATACGCGGCCGCCGCCTCGCCGCCCACGATGGCGTCCATGCTGACCAAACGTGCGCGGCTGCCGTACTGGCTCTGGATCTCATAGACCAGCACGCGTTCGCCCGGGGCTGCCAAGCCGGCGATGGCGTCGGAGAGGTCGGCCGCTGGCTCATAGCCTCGGAACCGCGCCAAGTCGCGCGACCACAGCCCGACGTGCTCCGGCCACCGAGGTGGCAATCCCCACGCGTACCGCACCGTGGCCAATGCCAGGAGGCACGACAACGCCGGGGCCCAACCGGGAATCCGCAGGCTGGAACCCGCCTCGAACAGCTTGGCGACCAACAAGACCAAGCAAGGCGCGACGGCCAGCAGGTACCGCGCGGCATAGGTGCTTGGCGGAAACACCACGTAGACGGCCAGCACCCCGCCCGCATAGGCGAGCGCCGGCCACAACGACTTGTTCCGCTTGGGAAGCAGAACCACCAGGCCGATGGCCGCCAAGGCCAGCAGCACCAGAACCTCGCCTCCCAGACCGCTCGGATGGACCCACCTCGGCGCGAAACTGCCCGCGAAGCGCTCGGTCCACGAGCCGCCCGCCTCGCCCGCGACTCGGTGCAACCGGCCCGTCACGCTTGTGGGCAGCCATCCGGCTCCCTGCGATGCCATCCACCAGTGGTAACCCGTGGTCGCGATCAGCCCTGGCAACAGGAACGCCCAGGGGGCTCGACGCCCCGCGCACGATCCGACGTAGACCACTGCGCCGGCCGCTGCCAAGACCAGCTCGGGGCGGGCCAGATACGCGAAACCCGCCCAGAGCAGAGCCGACCTCCAGCGCTCCTCGACCAACGCCGCAACGCACCCGGCCCCGACCAGAAACACGACCCCGACCTCGAACAGATCGAACGTGTTCTCCATCAGTTGCGGGGTCGCCGCGACGGCCGCGAGGGCACCCAACATGCCAAGCGGATGTCTGGTCGAGCGTCCGATCATCCAGGCCCCGGTGAGCACCAAGAGGAGGTTCAAGACCTTGGCGACATAGATCCACTCCGCGCCGAAGAGGTGGTGGATCGGCGCTAAGACGAGAACGTGCAGCGGCGACGTCGCGCCGAAGGACACCACTCCCGGAGCGTAGGAGAACGGCTTGTCGAAGAACCCCTTCAGGAACGCGAAGTAGATCGAGGCGTCTCCATCGGTATACGACCAATAGGGGACCGACGCAGCGATGCACAGGAGAACGCCCAGAAGCGCGCCTCCTTGCCGCGTTGTCCTTCTGTCAAGGGCCCCGCCACCCCCGTAGGAACCTCCTCGCCGGGAGCCTGACCGGGATCCCCCTCGGCCGCCGCTTGAGATCATGGGCGCAGTCTACACCGTGCTGCGTTGCTTGTCCGCAGGGCAACAGATTTCTTCGCACGCGGGAGTGTTCCGGCTTATAATGGTCGAGCTTTGAACCGAAACACCCCGCTTGGAGGCCTGCGTTGACGCCGATCGTCCGCTGGGTCCTGTCCATCGTCGTCGTCTGCGCGCTCTTGTCCGCCGTGGTCGGCATCGGCATGGCCGGCCTGATTGCGGTTGCGTTCGCCTCAGATTCGTGCGAGGCGGCCTCGGGCGAGCCGGGCATGACGATCATGATGTTGTCGCCGGTGATGATGGGCTTGGGAGTGATCGTCGCGGGCGTCTCGGCCGGTCTGGGCAAGCCGGCCAAAGCCTGCTTGAAATGGTTGGCGATCGGCGTCGCCTTGGGCATCGCGGGCTACGCGAGTTGGGGGATCCTCCTGACCACCCGCTGCTAGATCATCGTGACCGCGCCGCTGGCCTTGATCGCTTCGATCTCCTCCAGCGCCTTGCCCGTGCCGATCGCGACGCACTCCAGGGCGTTTTCGGCAACACGCACGGGGATATCGGTCACGTTGTAAAGGAACTTGTCCAGCCCGCGCAGCAGCGCCCCTCCGCCGGTGAGGGTGATGCCGCGTTCGATGATGTCCGCCGAAAGCTCGGGCGGCGTTTCTTCCAGCACCACGCACACGCGTTCGGCGATTTGGCGCACCGATTCGCTGAGTGCCTCGCGGATCTCCTCGCTGGTGATCTGGACGGTGCGCGGCAGACCGGCCACCATGTCGCGTCCTCGAACCTCCATGGTGAGTTCCTGCTCGAGTTGGTAGGCCGAGCCGACGCGGATTTTGATGTCCTCGGCCGTGGGTTCGCCGATCATCAGGCTGTAGGCGTTGCGCATGTGCCGGACCAGGGCTTCGTCGAACTTGTTCCCGCCGACGCGCAGGCTGCTGGCCGTAACGGGCGCGCCCAGGCTGATGACGGCGATGTCGGTCGTGCCGCCGCCGATGTCCACCACCATGTTGCCGCCCGGGCTGGCGATGGGCAATCCCGCGCCGATCGCGGCGGCCATCGGATCTTCGATGGTCATAGCGAGCGACGCGCCCGCCTGTTTGGTGGCCTGGAGGACGGCACGCCGCTCGACGTTGGTCACGCCGCTGGGCACGCAAACCAGCACCACGGGGCCGAACAGACGCCGCCGCCCGGCGACCTTGTCCAGCAGGTATTCCATCATCTTGAGCGTCGTCGTGTAGTCCGCGATGACGCCGTCGCGCAAGGGCCGGATGGCCTGGATGTTGCCGGGGGTTCGCCCGAGCATCTCGCGCGCTTCGTTGCCCACGGCCAGGACCTTGCCGTTTTGGGTGTTGATCGCGACGACGGTGGGTTCGCGGACGACGATACCCTTGCCCCGCCGATAGACGAGGATGTTCGCCGTTCCGAGATCAACCCCGATTTCCGGCGCGAGTCTCAACGTTCGGCTCTTACCTGCGCGGCTCCGCTGAGCACGGGGCGTCCATTGGCATCCAACCGCACTACGTTGCCGCCCAATCCGTTGAGCGTGCTTTCGAGGTCTTCGTAGCCTCGGTCAATGAAGTGGACGTTGCGCACCGTGGTGGTGCCTTCCGCCGCCAGACCGGCGAGGACGAGTGCCGCACCCGCCCGCAGGTCGGAAGCCTCGACGCTCGCGCCCCTCAGCCGCTCGACGCCCGTGATCGAGGCCACGCGGCCCTGCAGCTGAATCTTCGCGCCCATGCGGTTGAGTTCGGCGATGTGGCCGATCCGACTCTCGTAGATGGTCTCGTCAATCACGCTGACGCCGTTCGCCAGAGAGAGGACGGCAGCCATCGGCTGCTGCATGTCGGTCGGAAAGCCGGGGTAGGGCATCGTCTTGATCTGGATGGCGTCGAGCCGACCCACCGAAGACACGCGCACGAAGTCGTGGCCCTCTTGAACCAGCGCGCCTGCCTCGCGAAGCTTGTTGACCACGGGCGTCTGGTTTTCAGGCACGAGGCCTTTGACGCAGACATCGCCGCCCGTGATGGCCCCGGCCAGCAGGAACGTGCCCGCCTGCAACCGATCGGCGGGGATGCGGTACTCGTTGGGCTCCAATCGGGACACGCCGTGGATGTAGATGGTGCCGGTACCAGCGCCTTCGATGCGTGCCCCGAGCCGGTTCAGGAATTCGGCGAGCGCGACGACCTCTGGCTCGACGGCCACGTTCTGCAGGGTGGTGATGCCCTCGGCCAGAACCGCAGTGGCCATCAGGTGCTGGGTCGCGCCGGCGCTTGGGAAGTCGAGATAGATTTCCGCCCCGCGAAGCTGGTCGCACCGGGCGGTGTACACGCCGCCTTCCAGGTCTATCTCCGCGCCGAGCGTGCGCAAACCTTTGAGGTGGAAATCCACCGGCCGGGCCCCGATCTTGCAGCCGCCGGGCGCGGGAATCCGGCAAAAACCCAGCCGCGCGAGCAACGGCCCGAGCAGATAGAACGACGTGCGGATCTTGCGCACCAGTTCGGCATCGGGCTCTGCAAACGAGAGGGGCGTGGCGTCCACGACCAGCGAGCCCTCGACCCAATCCACCTGCGCGCCGAACATGCGCAACAGCTGGCATTTGGTCTCGATGTCGCTGACGTGGGGCACGTTGTGCAACATGACCGGGCCGTCGCAAAGGACGACCGAACTAAGAACGGCGAGCGCCGAGTTTTTGCTTCCGGCAACCTCCAAGTCGCCGACGAGGGGCTTTCCGCCCTGGATTCGTAGCATAGACATCGTTAACCTTCCCTCCGTGGATGGCCTAACGACCTCATTCTATCAAAACTTTTCGCAAAACGCATACCCGACGACGACCAAGTGGAAGAAATCCCTCGAAAAGATACCGCAAACAGAGGGACGAGCCACGGGCGGCATGTGGTGCGCTAGGCGCTCGGCTCTTTTGGAATCGGGCTTCCGTGGGGATCTTCGACCGGGGAATCGAGTTCGCGCAGCAGTTCCGCACGGTGGACGGCGTCGAGCAAATGCTCCGCGCGGTGCGCCGATTCGTGGACCTCGTCGGGCGATCGGCCCACGTCCTTCACCAGGAACGTTTCGACCAATCGGTGCCCGCTGACCAGGCGTCGGGCGGTGATCAGACCCTCGGACGTCAGGTGGACGCCATCGGACCAACCCCGGGCGACGAGTCCGCGGTCGCCCAAAACAGATGTGACCCCCGAGCGTTCCAGGTCGCGATAGGCGTTCGCCAACAGGTCCTCGGCGGCGATGGTCGCCCTGGCCGCCCGCAACCGCACGGACCGCTGAAGCACTCCACCCGCGGGCGAGAAGACCGCGGCCAAACCGCACGCCGCACCCACCGCGACGGCCATCATGCCCGCCACCGACGTGTTGGTGGCGACGGCCAGCGCGTAGCCCGCAACGCTCGAACCCACGGCCACCAGGGAGGCGATCGCGAACATGGTCCTCCAGTTGCGCGTCCACAGGTTCGCCGCCACCGCAGGGCCGATGAGCATCGCGATGACGAGGATCGAGCCGACGGCTTCGAACGAGGCCACGGTCACCACGGCCACCAGCGCCATCAGCCCGTAGTACACCGCCGTGGGTCGGAAGCCGAGCGTCCGCGCCAGACCGGGGTCGAACGCCATGACCAACACCTCCTTGCGGAAGAGAGCCAGCAACACGCCCGTCAGCACCAAAGCCGGGGCGAGCGTCTCCAAGGCGCGCGGGACTTCGACGCCGAGGATCGGACGCGTGTCGAGGGCCACGAATTCGAGCAAGCCGTACAGCACGCAGCCGGGGTCGAGGTCAATCTGGCGCGCGTACCGAGTGATGAGCAGCACGCCGAGCGCGAACAACACCGTGAACACCACGCCCATGCTCGAGTCTTCCTTCGCTCCTGTCGCCGACGCGATCGAACGCGTCAGGTAGGTCGTCGCCAAGCCCGCGACCGCCGCGCCCAAGAACATAGGCCACGGGGCGCGGGTCCCGAACATCAGGAACGAGACGACGAGGCCGGGCAACACCGAATGGCTGATGGCGTCGCCGATCATGCTGACGCGTTGCAGGACGAGCCAGACGCCCACCCAGGCGCACGCGAGGCTGCACGTCGCGGCCACGACGACGGTCCACAGGTGGATCTCGTTCACGCCTCCAACCTACCTTCGCGCCATGCGTGCCGCAACCGTTCCAGCCTGAGCCGCCTTGCAACAAGGCCTCTTTGCGGCGCAAACAAGGCCGAAACAACGAACAAAACCGCTGCAGCCAACACGATCAGCGGACCAGACGGCATCCGCTCCTGCGAGGCGCTGACCATCACGCCCAAGGCACACGCAAGCGCGCCGAACACCGAGGCGATGCCCAGCATCGGGCCCAACGACTCGGTCCAGAACCGCGCGGCCACTGCGGGGATGATCGTCAGCGCCGCGACCATCACGACGCCCACCATGGGCAGACCCACGACGACAGCGAGAGCCAGAAGACCAGTGATCAGGAAGTCCACCCATCCGACGCGCAGCCCGGTGCTCGCCGCAAAGCCGGGGTCGAAGCAGACCAAGCGCAGTTCTTTGTAGGCGACGGCGATCACCCCCAGACACACCAGGGCCACCCCGCCCGTGATCCAGACGTCCGAGGCGACCATGCCGGCCGTCTTGCCGAAGATGAACGATTCCAGGCCCGCATGCCCGCCCGTGGAGACGTTCTGAACGTGCCGCAGCAGCACGATGCCCAGCCCGAACATCGAGGCCAGCACGAGCGCCATCGCGGCATCGTCGTGGGTGCGCGTGCGGTAGCGCATGGCGGCAAACCACCCCATGCCCAGGAAAATCGAAACGGCTGCGCCGGTCAGCAGCATCGGCAGCGACTTCCCTCCCGCCAGCAAGAACGCCAACGGCAGGCCCGGCAGCGCGGCATGGGCCATCACGTCGCCCATGAGGGCCCGGCGGCGCAGCACGGCAAACGAGCCCACCGCCCCGCAGAGGGCGCCCAACAGGCACGCACCGGCGAGCACGATGATCGTGTTGTAGGTCATGACGCCGCGCCCGTCGCCGACTTGGCGATGGTCTCCAAGGCCCCCAAACGCCCACCATAGGTTTGGCGCAGTCGCTCGGGCGTCATGGTCTCGGCCACGGGGCCGACGCCGAACACGCGCAGGTTCACTAACGCCACATCGTCGAAGTAGTCGGCCACGGTTTGCAGGTCGTGGTGGACGGCGACGACGGTCT
>JACFNW010000103.1 GCA_019454665.1 Fimbriimonadaceae bacterium
GAGGACTACTCGATGTCGAAGAAGATCTTGGATTCGGGTTACACCTCGGCGTTCGTGAACCTGTTGTTGGCCGACGACGACTCGAAGTGGTGGACGCCGCTGTGCCAGCGTTCCGGGTTCATCTCGAACTGGGCGTACTTCCCCTTCGACTACAAGCGCTCGGTGCGGCAGAAGTCGCGTTGGATTCTGGGCATCTCGATTCAGGAATGGACGCTCACGGGCTGGCAGGGCGGTTGGCGCATCCGCGAGAACCTCCTGAAGGACCGCAAGGTGTTCGTCGCCATGACCGCCACGTTGCTGGGCTACCTGTGCTTCATCTACGTCGCCCTCGACTTCATGGGGCGCTGGGGATGGGTTCCCTTCCAGCTTCACCCGGTCGTGGTTCCGGGCACCGTTCTGTTCCAGATGTTGGTCGTCGTATTGGGCCTCAGCTTTGTGCGACTGTTCCAGCGGATGTTCTTCGTGACGGCGGTGTATGGGTTCAAGCCGGCCCTACTCGCCGCGCCACGCATGATGCTCGGCAACATCATCAACGGGCATGCCGCGTTCCTTGCCCTCAAGGCGTTCTCGGATTCGCAACGCGGTCGCCAGGCGATGAAGTGGGCCAAGACCGACCACATGGAAGGCGTCGGTGCGCAGCCGTTCGAGATGGAGCGGCCCCCCGCGCCGCCCGAGCACGAGGTCGAACTCTCGGTTGCCGAATTGTGCCTCAAGCTCCGTGCAAGGGACTCCGCCGAGGTGATCGGCACGTTGGAGCGGATTCGCGCGAATTTGGGGGAGGGGGAGCGGCAACCGATTCTGCACGAGCTTGAGCGCCTGGTCCACTCGAAGGACCCGTTGGTTCGGGCGGCCGTTGGTAAGACCATCGGTCGCATCGCCTGGACGGAACTGATGCCCGAGTTGTGCATCTTGGTCGGCGACCACGAGTGGCCTGTGCGCGCCAACGCGACGAGTGCGCTCTTGGATCAGCCGAACTTCGGGGAGCTTGCCGACCTGGTTCTCATTTCGCGCGACAAGTTCGCCATCGAGACGCTGGTGAAGATGCTGGAGCAAGACGAGCCCAGATTGGCCCTGTTGGCCGAGGGCGGATCGCTCTCGAACCGCGCCCGCAACGTCTTGCTGGAGAGGTCGAAGGTGTTTCAGCGGTTCACGCAACGTCCGGCCGCCTAGGGCACGCTTCGCCTGCGGTACATTGGGAACGATGCGACGCCGCCTCATTCCGCTGCTGCTCCTCTTCCCTGTCGCTGCCTTCGCCCAACTCCCGCCGCCCGTCGAGGGGCCGAGCTTGGAGCGCTTGTACAGCTTCCCGCTGGTGAACGGACGAAGTCCGTCCTCTCCGGCGATGTCGCCCAAGGGCGACCGGATCGTGTTCGGGTGGAACCAGACCGGCGAGCGGAAGCTCGATCTCTGGCTCATGGAGTTCCCGAGCGGTGCCAAAAAGCAGCTGGTCAAGGCCGACTCCATTCCCGAGTTCCCGAGGCAGGAAGACAAGCGAACCGAGCTGGAGAAGAAGGAAGCGGCCCTTTATGATGGCGGCATTTCGGGCGCGGTGTGGTCACCCGATGGCGAGGAACTCCTGTTCTCCTACCGTGGGCGGACGTGGCTGGTGGACCCTGACTCGGGCAACCCCCGGCCCCTGATTGACGCGCAAGAAGGCATCTTCAGCGTGCGGTACACCCCGGATGGCAAGGGCATCGCCTTCCTCAAGGGAACGAACTTATATGTGCTCGACCGGAAGACCGGCGGAATCAAGCAACTGACGTTTATCGCTTCCCCGAACACCCGCGTAGACGGCTACGAGTTCTCGCCCGATGGTCAGCGCGTGGCCGTGACCTGGAGCGACGATTCGAAGACCGGCCGCCATGTGATGATGGACTTCTCGAAGGACAAGGCCGAAGTGGTGAACATTCGCCGAATGTGGCACGGCGAGCGCAGCGTCAACGTCAATGTCGGCGTGGTTCCCGCCAGCGGCGGGGTCATCGAGTGGGTGCCGGGCCTGCCCACGTACATGTGGCTGACCGACGTGCAGTGGTCGCCGGACAGCTTGCTACTGATGGTGAATTGGTATAAGGAAGACTTCCAAGAGTGGACCATTTCGGTCACGCCGTACACCACCATGAAGCGGGCCGACGTGTACGTTGAGAAGGCGCCCAAGAACTACCTCGCCGACTGGCGTCCCGCGCTCTGGGCACGCGATTCCAAGAGCATCGTGTTCGGAACGGACGTGTTGGACGGCAAGTTCGGCTTCCGGTCGGTGCTGAAGATCCCGGCGAGCGGCGGCAAGCCCGAGAAGGTGTATTCCGAGCAACACGACGTGGCCTCGCTGGCGCGCCCGAAGGACTCGGACCGGCTCATCCTGACCACCATGGCTCGATCCGGCTTGAAGAGCGAGATCACGATTCTGGAACCCAACGGCGAGCGGAAGGTCCATGTGGTGGTTCCGGACGGCATGTCCACACCCAAGGAGTTCGACGACGCCGCGAGCCCGCTCTTCAACCATCGCGGCGACCGGATCGCCACCATGGCCTCGTCTCGGTCCATGAACCCCGAGTTGTTCGCGGTCGAGCCCGAGGCCAAACGCCTCACCGTCAGCCAGCGCCCCGAATTCGCCTCGATCAAGTGGGCCGAGACGCAGGAGGTCACGTTCAAGAGCAAGGACGGCCAGACCATTCACGGCCTTTTGATCACTCGGCCCGGACTCGATAAGAGCAAGAAACACCCCGCGTTCATCTCCAATATGTATGCCAACAGCGCCAAGCAAGCTTGGTCGGGCTACTTTGAGAACTACGCCGCGATGAACCTGGACATGGTGGTTCTCCAGGTGGACTTTCGCGCGAGCTGGGGCTATGGCGGCGAGTTCAACAGCGGCTACTGGAAGAGCATGGGCATCGTGGACACGGACGAAGCCGTGGCGGCCAAGGAGTTTTTGTCCAACCTTGGCTATGTAAACCCGAATAGAGTCGGCGTTTGGGGATGGAGCTATGGCGGATACTTGACGTGCATGATCATGCTGACCGCCCCCGGCGTATTCGACACGGGCGTCGCTGTTGCGAGCGTCACCGACTGGAAGAACTACAACGAGTGGTACACCCGGCGTCGGCTCGGCATGGAGTCGGACGACCCCGAAGTGTATAAGAAGACCAGCCCAAGATGGCATGCAAAGGGCCTTTTAGGGAATCTGTTCTTGGTGCACGGCATGCTGGACGACAACGTGCTGTACCAGGACACGGCCCAGCTCATTCAGGGCCTGATCGAGGAGGGCAAGCACTTCGACATGCTGGCCTATCCGCGCGACGACCACGGCATCGGGAAAGACACCAGTCGCCCGCACGTGTTCACTGCGGTGATGCGTTACCTCTACGAGAAGTTGGGACGCAAGTCTTAGCAGCGTTACGGTGCCACGGCGCGGGTGTCAAACTCGCGCCATGGCCTCCTCTTTCGCGGGTCGTTGGGACCTGACCGTCGGCAGCGGCGACGCCGCCTTCCCTTCTTGGCTTGAACTCGCCGAAGGCGCGGACGGGTGGTCCGGCCGCTTCGTCGGAGTCGTAGGCAGCGCGCGTCCGATCCCGCACATCGAGGTGAGCGGCGACCGCTTGCGTTTCTCGCTTCCGCCCCAGTACGAGGGTTTCGCCGGCGACCTGGCCTTTGAAGCGGACCTCGTCGGCGACACGCTGCAGGGCACGACCAACACCAAGGATGGGGGCTCGTTGCCGTGGGTCGGCGTTCGGCAACCCGAGGCGACCCCTGGCGAGCCCGTGTGGGGCGAGCCGATCGAGCTTATCGGCTGCGGGATGGCGGGCTGGGTCGCTCGCTGGCCCCAGATGCAGAACAACTGGTCGAACGTGGATGGGGCGCTGCAGAACTCGGCGGTAGGCACCGACCTGATCTCCGAGGCGTCGTTCGGCGACTTTCAACTGCTCGCCGAGTACAGCTACCCCAAGGGTTCGAACAGCGGCATCTACCTTCGCGGGCGCTACGAGTTCCAGGTCCTCGACGACTACGGCTCCGAGCCCTCGGTCGGCGGAAGCGGCGGCATCTACGGCTTCTTGACGCCCCGGGTCAACGCGATTCGCCCCTTTGGGGAACGGAACACGCTTGAGTTGACGCTGGTCGGTCGGACGGTTTCCGCCAAGTTGAATGGCAAGACCCTCTACGAAAACGACGAGATTCCTGGGATTACAGGCGGTGCGCTCGACAGCCGCGAGGGCGAGCCGGGGCCGATCCTGATCCAAGGCGACCACGGCCCGGTCACCTATCATCGGCTGCGCGTGACGCCGCGGGTCGGCTGATTCAGCGTCCGGATACGCCTTCGGAGCCCGTTTTGCCTTCGAAGCTCTCGCCTGCGTGGGGCATCGAGATGTCCTCGACCGCAGGACCGTGCTCGCGGCGGTCGAACAGCACGTCCTCGCCACCCAATGGGTACTCCTTGCGGAGCGGGAAGCCCACCCAGTCGTCCGGCAGCAGGAACCGACCGGTTTGCTCGTTGCCCTCGAACACCACGCCGTACAGATCGTTGATCTCGCGTTCGGGGTACTCGGCGCCAAGGAACAGGTGCTTGGCGGTGGGCACCTTCTGACCGTCGTCCACGGCCACCTTGACGAAGATGCGCGAGTAGTGCTTGGTGGACATCAGGTTGTAGACCACCTCGAACCGCCCTTCCAGGTCTCGCTCGTGGGGCCAGGCGCTGTAATCCACGCCGACGCATTCGCAGAAGTAGTCGTACTGGAGTTCGGGATGCTCCTTGAGCGTGCGCAGGGCGTCCAGCACGCGTTCGCGGGCTACGCAAAGGTAGGTCTCGCCGCGAAACTCCTTGACTTTGATCAGCGCGTCGCCGAGAGCCTCGCGCACTCGGACGGCTTCGAGCCGCTCGTCGCCCAACATGGGAGCGCCCATCTCAGCGAGCCTCCGCGACGAGTTCGAGGCCGCGTCGAGCGGGGACTTCGGGCTCTTCGCCGAGCTTGGCGGGGTCCAGCGAGGTCGCCTCGTCCCAATCCACGGCGTTCACGCGGAGCACATAGGCGTCGCCTAGTATCCAGAGGGCCATGTAGACCATGATGGCCCAGAAGCTGAAGATCTGGTACGCCAAGTCGGCGTGCTTGAACACCGTGAGCCAGCTCCACAGGAAGACGACTTCGATGTCGAAGAGGATGAATAGCATGCCGACGAGGTAGAACTTGACGGGGAACCGCTCGCGCGCATCGCCGAGCGGTGCGACGCCGCACTCGTAGGGCGACTGCTTGTAGGTCGTCGTGCGCTTGGGGCCGAGGATGTAGCTCAGGCTGACCATCGCCGCGCACAGGGTGGCGGCGACGCCGACGAGGATCACGATGGCGGTGTAATCGCTGGACATCGTAGCCCGATTCTACCTGCCGGAGCGGGTCGGGGGTGCCGTGGGTAGACTCCCGGCATGAATCGGCACAGCCTCAACTCGATGGAGCAGGCAGGGCACGGCTTGCAGACCACCGTGGCCCACGTGCTGGGCTGGCTCGCTGCAGGGATGTCGCCTGAGGAGATCCTGGCCGACCACCCCGAGTTCACGGAGGAGGATATCCGCGCCTGCTTGGCGTATGAGGGTCTCGCTACGGTGGCTGCAAGGAGGACAGACATCGCTGCGCTTTGCGGCAAGTACGGTGTCAAGCGTTTGCGACTCTTCGGTAGCGCGTTACGTCCGGATTGGGACGCGAACGCAAGCGACTTGGACTTTCTGGCCGAGTTTGGCCCGCCGCCGCCCGGTATCAATCTCTTTGATCAGCAGTTTGGTCTTCAGGTCGATCTTGAGCGGCTCTTGGGCCGAGCGGTTGACGTGGTCGACTGGGCTGCGGCGAAGAAACCTCACTTCCGACACTCCGCTGAAGCGGGTGCACTCGAAGTCTATGCGGCTTGAGACCCGACGTTATCTTGAGGACGCCCTCGCAGCGGCAACCGAGGTTAGCCAGATCGCTGCGCCCGGATGGCAAGAAAACCGAGTTTCGGCTCTTGCCATCGAGCGCCTCCTAATGAACGTTGGCGAGGCGCTCTCACGCGTTCGATTCAGCGACCCGGACCTATTGAACGGTGTCCCCGACGCATTCAAGGTGATTGGGATGCGCAACGTCCTCGCCCATGGATACGACTCGCTGGACCCAGATCGCATTCGGGATGCGGTCGAGAAGAACCTCCCGAAGCTTGCTCGGGACATTCGAGAGGTCGTCGGACAAACGGATTAGAACACCGGCTCGGTTGGGCGGGGGAGGCGGAGTTCGACCGGCAGGAGCGGGCGGAGGGGGGCCGATGGAAGGCGCTGGTACCAGTAAGCCGTGCTCGAAAAGTCGTTCCACAGCTTGTTCGCGTGGCCGTGCTCGATGGTCACGCGGATGCTCTCGCGGAACCGGATCGGGTCCTCGATGTGGTACCGGTACATCGAGTTCTTCCCTTTCCAGGGCCATTCGCTGTTCCCCGAGTAGAGGATCAAGCCGTGATAGGGTGCCGAATACTCCGTGCGCGGGCAGAACGCCATATTGAAGTAGTCTTCAGTTCCGGTGCCGTGCAACGAAGGCGGCCATGGCTCTCCGTCCACAAAGATCATGTCGTCGCCTTCGCCGTACCAATCGTTGCCTTGCCTATGGAAGCAGTCTATGTGCAGGTTGCACCCCACGTACACGCCTTGTCCGGTCGCCTCCAGGAGCGTGTAGTTGCCATCTCCGGTCACGTTGGGTTGCCGCGACCAGATGTCCCAGATGTTCTCGCTGTTCAGCTTCTCCGTAAGCCAACCTTCGGTGGGGTTCTCGCGATGCCAGGTGGCGCAGAATCGCGCGACCTCGGGACCGAGCGGCGCGGGGTACTCCTCGTAGTCTATGTAGAAGTAGATGTTGATGGGCCGGTCGCTTTGGTTCTCGATCTCGATCCGTGCCGAGTCGAACGGCATCGCCCACCAGCAGTTCATGCCGCGCCCGTCCTGGGGCGACATTTGCAGCGGCAACGAGACGAACTCCTTCATCAAGCCGTGGCCCATGCCGAAGAAGTCGCCCAACGGCACCTCGACGCATGGGTGCTCCTGCCCATCCCAGAACATCCGGATGATGGCCTTGCGCGGGAACGAGTCGTCGTTGCCAACGGTCATCCAGATGTGCTTGACGCAGCCGGGCCGGTCGGATTCCATGAGCGTGCGCGTCTGGCCAGGCTCGAACACCCACCAGTCGGAGTTGTTGCCGGCGCGGTCGTAGCTGCTGGCGCGTCGCGAGCGATAATCGCGGAGCCGGGCGAGGTCGCTGAGGGTGGTGAATCCGAGCATCGGCGTGATTATGGTCGCTTCGCTCTTGGTCGTGAGCGC
>JACFNW010000104.1 GCA_019454665.1 Fimbriimonadaceae bacterium
GGCACGAATGCGGACGGCCGGCTGGGTGACGGCACCTTGATCAACAGGTGGAGTCCGGTGCAGGTAATGGGATTAGCGGATGTAGTGGGCATCTCGGCAATGTCTGGGGCATCCATGGCGTTGCTCAATGATCGAACCGTGATGGGGTGGGGCAGCGACTACAACTCCGAATTGGCCGCTCTTGGCGACCACAGCATTCCAGTCGCGATCCCCGGTTTGACCAACGTCACCTACCTTAACTGCGGTTGGTACCACGCCGCCGTTCGGTGCGGCGACGGTACCGTGTGGACCTGGGGAGGGAACAATTACGGCGCTCTCGGACGAACCACCAACTTCGCTGTCCCTACACCGGTGGCAGGACTCAGCGGGGTCGGCTACGTAACGGGGGGCCGATATCATACCCTAGCCCTGCATCGCCCCGTAACGGGCATCAGCGGAACAGTGAACCTAGACGGCTACACCGGCCCCGGCGCCATCCGCGTGGCGATCGAGCCCGTCGGCCAAAGCATCCCGGTGCAAATCCGCGGGTTCCGGACGCTGTTGGGCAACTTCTCCGTGTCGTTCTGGCACGAAGGCCAGTACTACCTCGTCATCAGCGGGAACCATCACTTGGCGCGCCGCTTCGGGCCGTTCAACTTCGATGGCACGCCCGTTTCCGGTCTGAGCTTCACGCTCACCAACGGCGACATCACGGCCGACAACTCGATCAACGTTCAGGACTTCGTCGCGTTGCGCAACTCGTTCGGCTCGTCGGGGGGCGGGGGCACCTGGAACGCCAACGCCGACCTGAACGGCGATGGCTCGGTCGGCGTGGCCGACTTCCTTGTGCTGCGGCGCAACTTTGGCCGGTCGGGCGACTGAGCCTTAGAACTCGACGACCATGCCGTCGAAGCCGACCTCGACCCCGTAGGGGTTGAGGGCCTCTTCGTACTCGGTATGCAGGCCATCGCCCATGTGCCCGTGGTGCGTGGTGATGACGCGGCTGGCATCGCTCAGCACGCCCATTTCGCGCAGGCGATTCACCACGCGCACCAGGTCGTAAACGTCCAAGTGCCCGTGGTAGGGCGTGCCCTTGAATCCCTCGCCACACTCCAAGACCAGCAGGTCGATCGTCCAGCCGGATAGGAACTCCCAGGTTTCGGCGGGCCAGATGCCCGTGTCGGTGCCGTAGAGCAGCTTGCGCCGCCCGTCGTCGAAGATGAGGTTTTGACTGTCCTCGTCTTCCTTGTGGTTGGCGTGGATGGGCGTGATCGTGTAGCCCGCGTGCTGGAACGGCTCGAAGCTGTGGGTCTCGACCAGGTCGAGCGGCCACGAGGGATAGCGGTCCCAAATCTTTTTGCTCACCTGCGGGTTGGCGTAGATGGTGAACGGCAGGACCTCGTTCGGGGTGAACGGATACAGGGCGTATTGGATTTCGGTGCACGCGACATGGTCGTCGTGACCGTGGGTGAACACCAGCGCCGACCAATCCATGGCCGAGACCCCGTCGCGCACCAGTTGGGCGAACGTGTCCGGAGGCAGGTCGATCTTGATTTCGTCGTCAATGATCGCCGCCGATCGCGTCCGGATGTCCTTGCCTCCGTGCAATCGGGCGTGCTGGCTCACGCGGGAATCCGCGAAAAACCCTGGCACTCCCTCCGCGCCGCCGGTGCCGAGAAGGTGGAGTTTCATGGTTCGTAGTCGTTCAGCGACCACAGCACAAGGCCGCTGAGCAGCTTGGGGTAGTAGTACGTGGACTTCTGGGGCATCTTCTCCCCGCCTAGGGCGATCTGCCTCATCTGGTCCACCGAGGGGGGATTCATCAAGAACGAGGCCGCCGCACCCCGAGACACCGCTAGAATCGCCTCGTTCGGGTCGCGCGTGTACGCGATGCCGTCCAGGCCCTTCACGCCGAGACACGCTTCAAGCACGACGCGATGGAGGAGCGTGACATCCAGGCTGCGCAACAACGCGCTGCCTCCTTCGAGCGAAGCCACCATCGCGGCTGCGTCGCGGGGACGGAACGTGAACGCGCGCCCATCGGCCAGGGCCAATCCGAACGTGCCCTCGCCTCCTTTCTCCACATCCGGCCAGAGGTTCGCGGGGTTGGAGTCGGCAAACGCGAACCGCGCTCGCAGCGCGGCCAGAGCCTCGTCGGCCGTTCCGGGCAGGGCTTTGAGGATGCGGTGCGTAGGTAGGAGCGCCAGACCGGGGTCGGACATCGAGCTGAGGGCCATCATCATGAAGTCCTCGGGCACGAGTCCATCCCGCTCGCCCAGGGCGGCGCGGAAGTTGCATGCCGTTTCGTAGCGGTGGTGGCCGTCGGCGATCCAGACCTTGTTGGGCGCGAGCGCTTGGGAAATCGCCGCGCAGGCGGCCGGGTCGGTGATCGCGCTGAGTTCGTGCGTCACGTCGCCGGTTTCGATGGCCGCCAACTCCTCGGCGGGCTGGCCGTTGATGAGCGCGAAGATGCCGCCATCGGGGTCCTCGAACAGCCCGTAGATGCATTCGAGGTGGCTGCGCGTTGCCTCCAGAATCCGCAAGCGGTCTTCTTTGTGCTTGGGGAAGGTTTGCTCGTGCGGGAGCACCACGCCCTTTTCGTACGGCTCGACCTTGATGAGCGCGATGATGGCCGTGCGCCGGAACGTCTGGCTGGAGCCGGGGACGTGGAACGTCTGGACGTAGCGGTAGAAGGCGGGCCGATCTTCCAAGGCGAGGGCTCCCTCGCGACGCCATTCGGCCAGGGCTGCCGCGCTGCGCGCGTACTTGACGTACTTGCTTCGGTCGTCGCTCTTCTGCTCGGGCAGGGTCAGGTGGACGACGTTGTGAGGGGCCCGAGCCGCCAGCGCATCGCGCTCTTCCTGAGAAAGCACATCGTAGGGTGGAGCGACGAGGTCTGCAAGCGGACCGGCGGAGGCAGCGAAGCGCAACCCGCGAAAGGGGCGAATGTCGGCCATGTGGGGGGATTTTACCGATTGACCTACCCAGCCGCTATGACCGGGACTTTGGGAGGCCATGAGCGCCCGGGGGATCGAGCGCGCACGAGGGCATGCCCCAGATCGCGACGGGCCGATTTCGCAGCGCCTCTTCCCTCCTGTTCAGAAACGCGGCGAACCTGGGATCGTCGAGGCGAAGCGTGACCCGGGCCTCGGCGGCATCGCCCACCCGACGACCGAAACAGAACCCCAGATGCAGCAGCCGGTCCACCGGGGCGAAGGGGCCTGCTTCCGATGCGGGCAGCCTCAACTCGACGCCTTGGACTCGGTCGGCGACGAACTGTTCGAGGCGTTGGTCCAGGAAGAAGCTCTCTTTGTCCAGGCCGTGGCTGCGCCCGCGAAGGCTGGCGAACAGCCTTTGTTGGTCGGGGCGCAACGCGCTGAACTCCAGGGGCACGCGATGCAAAGCTCGAGCGAACTGGGCGTCGTCCAGACTTTCCATGAAATCGAGGGCTTCGGCGAGGTCGTGCGGGACGTTCGCGAAGAGCGGCGATGCGATCGGTTCGGTGGGTCGGCGCACGAGACGGACGGCATCGGCGATGACCACGCGATCCGAACGCGAGCCTCGCGCGTGGAGCGTCACGGCTCCCGTCCCCGGAGCCAGGGCCACCGAGCCCAGGAAGTTCCACTGGCCGCCGCCGGCTTGCTGGTTGAACACGCGTCGCTGCACGTCCCAGGGCCGCGAGCCGCGAAGGGTGTAAAGGGCGTCGGTCGCGCGATTGGTGCCCTGGGACCACCAAACGTACACGTCGTAGGTTCCTGGCTGGTCCGGCTCCAAGCGCCATGTGGCGGCAGCGGTGCTGGTGGGGCTTGTGGCCGCGTAGCGGTAGTCGTTGCCGTAGCGCCCAGGAGCGGTCGTTCCGGTGCTCCAAGTTCCCTGCGTGGCGAACCGAGCGTCCGTGTTGTCCACGGCTGCGGCTTGGTCGGAGACGACGAATTGCAGCGTGACCACCGGTCCGAATCCGTCACGGTCGTCGCGCAGCAGTTGGAACGACTCGCGGTAGGTTCCGGGGGTCTTCGGCGCACGGATCGGGAACCGCGCTTCGTAGCTCTCGCCGAGCCACACCAGGCGTTCGATGCGCGCGGGGCGGTTCGGGGCGGGCCAATCGGGTGTGGCGAGCGGGCTCACCCGGTCTTGCGGGTCTTGCGTCCCCAGCGAAACCGAGCCATCGCCCGAAGCGGGCCACGTGTTGAAGCCATCGTTGCGGAAGCGGATGGCCACCTCGCCCCGCTCGCCGGGGATCAACGTGGTCGGGGCTTGCACCCATTCGACCTTGGCCGAGCAGCGCACGAGGAACATGTAGCGCTCCCAATCCCAATGGACGCCGGGGTCGTAATGCGATTGGTTCGGGACCTCGACATGGCCGATCACCGAGGTGCGCGAGACGGTCATGCCGTACTTGCGGATGAGGTAGCGCGTGAGGTCGGCGGACGACAAGTACATCGGCGTCGTGTACCATCGTGGGTCGTCCACCCAGCCCTCGTGCTCGATCCCTACGGAGCGGCAGTTGTACCACCAGTTGCCGGCGTGCCAGCCGATGTTCTTCTCCAACACCGACTGGGCGACCTCGCCATCCGCCGAGCGGAGCGTGTAGTGGCAACTGACGCGGGAGGCCGGGTTTGCGAACCAGCTCAACGCGCCGAGGTAGGAGCCCTGGACCGTGTGAATGACCACGTATTGGATCGGGTAGGAGGTGGGGCGCGAGGAGGAGGTCTGGTTATCGGCGTGGGCCGGGTACCAGCGGGCGACGCCAGGGTAGTCCTGAGCCGACGCCCAGGCGCAAAGCGTCGCTGCTGCCGCCACGATCCATACCCGCATGGCCTTTGTCTGTAGGACTTCGACTTGCGATGGGATGTTCGGATCGGCCGCTCTTCGAGCTAGTGGCCCGAACCGGCGCAAGGTTCAGGATGCGCGCATCGAGGTGGCCACCATCGTGCCATCGCGGTCGAAGACTAGCATGCGCCGCAACCCGACGCCCAGAATGCGGGCCGGATTGCGGCTGCACATGGCGACCGCGACCTCGGGGCCGAAGTCGGTCAGCAAGTTCTGGAAGGCATCGGCCAGGGTGATGCAAGAACCCGCCAGAGCACCGTTGGACTGAAGCCTGACGTCTCCCTTGCCGACTACGCACGGGTGTCCCCACATGTCGAGCGTGGTGCCTTCGGACAATCCCGTCGCCTTTGTGCTGTCGCTGACCGCGATCAGGTTCGAAAGCGGTTTCGTCTGCAAGAGCAGCCTCGCCGCCGGAGTCGAAACGTGGAGCCGATCGTAAATCAGCTCGGTGTGGACCCGGTCGTCCACCAGTGCCGATCCGAGCATCCCTGCCTCGCGATGGTGCAACCCGCGCATGGCGTTGAACGTGTGGGTGGCGTGCCGGGCACCTGCGGCGACGGCGGCCGAAGCCTCCTGGAATGTCGCGTTCGTGTGTCCCATGCTGACGATCACGCCGGACCGCGACAACTTCTCGACCCATGGGAGCGCCCCCCGATTCTCTGGCGCCAACGTGATCAGCCTTAGGCGAGGGTCCTCCAAAACCTGATTCCACTCCCACGCCGCGCCGGTCAAAGGCCATTGGTCCACGATCCACTCGGGTGGCTGCGCACCAGGGAACACCTTGCTGATGAACGGGCCCTCCAGATGAAAGCCACGGATCATCGGCAGGCTCGGCAACGCCTCTAATGCGCGAAGCACGTCCGCGCTCGACGCCGTGACCGTGGTGGGCAGCCACACTTCGTATCCCAGTTCCCACAGGCGGTGGTTGAGCTCGAGCATCGCCTCGGAACTCGCGCTCATGAAGTCGCTGCCGAACGCCCCGTGGATGTGAACGTCCACAAACCCAGTGGACGCCACGTGCCGCGCGGGGCCGTCTGTCCGCGAGACGAACTCCCAATGGTCGGGCTCCACCCGCATGGAGTAGACCCCGAACCCTTCCGGGCCCCAGGCTTCGGCGACGATGAGACTCATCAACGCAAGGCATACCCCATTGCGGACCAACCGGCAATTCCATCAGATGTTCTGAACCTGGAAGTCCTCCGATATGGTTACTGGTGATGGCGCGAATCAAAACCCTGACCAGTGTAAGCGGCCTCCTTCTGGCCGGGGCGTTGTCGGGCCAAACCCTCGATCCCTACTTCAGCGGCCAATACACGCTGGCCAACCTTGGCGGTGTTCCTGGCACCCCGGGCAGCCTGTCCGGACTCATCTTCGACCCCCAGAACCCCGACTTTCTGTTCGTCGGCGTCAACTCGAACCTGCCCGAAGGCGCGCTTCACTGCATCCAAGTCGCACGCGATGCCACAGGACGAATCGTCGGCTTCAACGGTCGTTCCGTTCAGCGCAGCATCGCCCCGCAGATCGACGGGGGCCTGTGCGTCGCGCCGAACGGCGTGCTGTTCTACGCGTGCTACCCCACCAACGAGATCGGCCAGATCACGCCCCAAAGCGTCGGTCCCTTGAAGACGTCGCGACTCGGCGCAGTGGGCATTGATGACTCTATCGGCGCTATTCGTTTCGTTCCGCCCGGATTCCCCGGCGCAGGGCGCATGAAGCTGGTTTCCTACACCTCGGGTCAGTGGTACGACGTTCAAACGCAGCGCGACGGGACGAACGCCGGCACCTGGGACTTCGTCGGGTCTCAAGAAGTGACGGCTTCGACGATTACGGGCGGCGCAGGCAGTTTCTTCTATGTGGACCGCGCGCTTCCAAGGTTCGATCGGCCAAGCATCCTGATGTCCGAGTTCGACTTTCGCAGCGTTTCGGCGTTCGAGGTCAACGCCGAGGGCGACCCCATCGTCTCCACGCGCAGGCCGTTCCTTCGCGACTTTCTGGGCGTTCAGGGGGGCACGGTCGACCCGGTGACGGGCGACTTCGTGTTCTCCTCGATGATCACCAACCAGATCCTGCTGGTGTCTAGGCCGACGTCTTCGATCCGCCTGAGCGGCACCGTCACGCTGCAGGACTACCAACGCGACCCCAAGGACAACATCGTCTCCGTGCAGTTCCGTCGCGTCTCGGATGGCGCGTTGTTCGAGACGCAGTCGGTTCGATTGCTGCAAGGCGGAGCGCTGCAGGTGGCCACCGGGCTGCTAGGCGACTTCGATGTGCGGGTGAAAGCGTCGCGATGGCTGTCCAAGACCGTCCGCGTGCGGCTGACTTCGGGCACCTCGATCGGCCATGCGTTCGACCTGATGAACGGCGACGTGAACGGCGACAACACCGTGAACACGGCCGACTTCCTAAAGGTCCGTGCCGCGTTCGGCAGCAGGGCGGGCGACAGCAACTGGAACGCCAGCGCCGACCTCAACGGCGA